>CAZRGJ010000209.1:0-5383 GCA_964599445.1 uncultured Planctomycetaceae bacterium
CAGCCAGACGGCTCTCGAAGAGTGCCGTCGCGCGTGGGACCTTTAGCCGAAAAACCTACCGTCTCTTACTTCCGAATGCCCCACAAAAAAAGCCGATCCCAGAAGATCGGCTCTTTTTATTTCAGGCAATTCCCTCGACTTACTTTTTCCGGCGGATAACATACCCCAGCCCGGCAGCGAGCACCAGAAGAAGCCAGCCGGCCGGCTCCGGCACATTCGTCTCAGACCCGGGTCCCACGGGCGGAATGATCGGCACGTTCGGGTCATCCGGATCGATCGCATCCCCAAGATAGCTGAAGACCAGGTCATCCAGAGCGGCATACGTCGGGAAATTCAGCCCCCACTCCCCGGCATCAGAACCGTTGAAGGTGAACGTCAGGGAGGAAATATTCTCGAACGATCCCGCGTCGGCAAGATAGGGGACACCGTTTGCGAGAAAGATCCCGTTCGCCACGTCCTGCACCATCTGCTGGTAATCCGCATCGGAGGCATCGACGCCATAGTAGCTCGGATCGTAAAGTTTCGTTTCAAGATTTTTCAGATCGACCGTTTCCCAGGAATCGACGATCGAATCACCGACCCGATAGTCGTGCAGCATCAGGACCTTCTGTCCGACCTGCTCTCCCGCAGCATTCCATCCCTGCATGATGAGTGCGCCCCAGTTGCCGTCCGAGGCTTTCTGCGAAAACGAGTCGCCGAACGTCTCCACCGCCAGAACGCCGACCGTGTTCGTGTAGTCGATCGACGTGAGCGAAATGGGCTGCGAAAAGGAGATCGTCCCGCCGGATGTCGCCTGATCTGCGGACCCAAACAGGATCGCGTACCCGCTGCTTCCGTTCGCGCCGCCGACGGTGAGGCTGTAGTTCGCGTCAGGATAATTTGACGTCCCGGCAACCGCGGCAAAATCATTGCTCGAGTGCACATACGCACCGTTTGCCTGAACGATCCCGTCTGCCGTCGTCGTACGGGGCGCGGAAATGTTTTCCGCATTCACGCCGGAAACAGTGAATCCCCCGCCCCAGCTCCACGCATCCGCGTAGCCGAATCCGGGATAAAGTGCTCCCCAGTTCGCCCAGTCGGTGGTCAGCGTCACGGAGCCGGCAGCCGTCTGGATCGTGTGGAGTCCCGCATAATTTCCGCCGGAAGTCCCCGCAGGAACCGTTCCCTGGAAATACGTATTCGTGCCGGTGACGTAATTCTCAAAATCGAGCGTATATTCCGCAGCCGAAACAGACACAGCCGCCGCCGTCAGCAGGAAAGCCGCACAATTTTTGATCCAGTTTCTCGTTTTCATTTTTTCTCCTCATTCTGCTTCAGAAGGAATACGCTCCCAGATCGCCAAAGTCGCGGGTGATCATCGCCCCAAGGACTTCCCGGCTCAAATCTTCACCAAGAAACCGGACAGACGCATCGCCGAATGCCGCATGAGCACCGCCGGTATGGAGACTGTGGATCTCATTGTCGTCGGCCGGTCCGCGATTCACGCAATGCGCGACCTCGAAGACATTGTTCGCCGAGATCCACGCCCGGTCCCCGTAAGCGTAATGTTCGTTGGACCGGGCATCTTCCGCCAAAAAGAGCGTAAATCCCATCCCGTCCGTCACGTCCGAATACGCCAGCGGCTCGGACTGTCCGGTCACCCTGCCGAAAGAATTTTTGATTGGCGTGCCCGTAAAGATCATCGCACCGTTCATGTCTCCGGACTTCGTCTTCGCAGGCAGCGTCGTCCCGCTCACCGCGCCGTAATGGGTCTGCCCCATCCCGCCGACGACCGACTCCGCTTTCGCCAGCTCCGGACACAGATAGACCGGAATGACCATCTTCGCCGCCTCGGCATTCTGCTCAGCATTGAACGCATGGTCCTGCGAGATCTGCTGGTAAAGCGTCCCCTGCTCGATATACGGCAGAATGTACATCGACCAGGCAAAATTCTTTCCCCCCTTCATGAGGTACTGGTACTCAAATCCGCCGGGCGGTATCTGTCCGTCATGAGCCGCGATGTACTGCTCGATCCCCACAGCACACTGTTTCAGATGATTCTGACAGACCGATTTCCGTGCCGCACTCCGCGCAGCCTGAACAGCCGGAAGCAAAAGCCCCATGAGAACGCCAATGATCGCAATGACGACAAGAAGCTCGACCAACGTAAACGCTTTTCGGGAGCGAAAAACCATCGCATTTCCAATCTGAAGAAAATCCACTTCGGATCTGCCGTCATGCCGCAGCAAGATCCAAACCAGCGCAAACGGCAGGTCTCCTGACTCACGAACAGAATATCAGGGCCTTCTCACCGCGTCAAAACGGCAATGACCAAATGGATGCAGAAATCCTGATTTCGATATTCTTCCGCACCGTTTCCAGTGCGTTCGCTCACAGTGGCGGCAGCCGTTCCGGATCTTCACCGGATTCCCTATTCTTGCGCGAAAACCCGTTTCCCGCGCACACCGTTGCCGAAAAAAATGCCGTGTCGGAAAACTTTTCGCAACACGGCAAATACCGGAGGTGGGAGTCGAACCCACATGTCATTGCTGACAATGGATTTTGAGTCCATCGTGTCTGCCATTCCACCACTCCGGCAGAAACCTTCGTTTCCGATTCGTTCATTTTACCACATCCCCGCTTTTTTGCAAGGGGGGATGTTCTCTATTTTCTCATTTTTCTCCATTATTTGAGCGTTTTCGTACTGGCACTTGAGATCCGCACCAGCTGCTCTTCACTCAAAAGACTGGAATCCACTTTCTGATAGAAAGAACGGGCATGATCCCGCAGAAGCTGTTTGATCTCCGCACTGTTGATCTGCTCGGAAATCGCCCACCAGGCATCCGCCAGTCTCCGCAGATTTTCCTGCGACGCCGGCTGAACTCCTTCCTGGATCGCCAATTCCAGACGCGCGGTATTCTGGATCATCCGATTCGCGACCTTCGCCAGATACGGAAGACTGCCCTCGACGGACAAATTATCTTTCCAAAGCCAAACCGCATAGAATTCGTTCTGCTTCGGATCATCCGGATCGGCTTTCAGTTTTTCCAGGACCTGGAGGATCTGCTCATACTGCTTCCGATTTTCTTCCTGTACTTCTGCTGCTTTCTTCACTCGCTCTCCGCAATCAGAAACCGCAAACCGTTCCCCGAATTTCAGCAGTTCGTCACCGAGCTTCGCCGATTCGTCAAACATTTTCGCTTTTCCGAGTACCGGCATAAGCTCCAGAGCCGCAGAGGTAAACGCTTCCGCAAATCCCGGCTCCATCGAAACGTCCGGCTCACTGCATTTCCGGAGGATCTCCATGCTCGTCTCGTACTGCATCTTCGCAAATGCGGCTGACGCGGAAGAACCGTCCTTCACCAGCGGTCTCAGCTTCGCGAAAAGGTCCAGCATTTCCTGCGGACTGAAAACGTCCACTCTTTCCTTCTGGATCGGCGGCATTTCATGAAAATCTCCGCTTTCGGCAAGCTGCTCTTCCGGCACAGACGCATCTTCCGAAGGATCAGCAGTCCCCGAAACCGAAGAGGGCGCATTCTTTCCGGCAAATCTCCTGTAGAGCGGACTTCGGCCCCTCGATCCCGCAGTGCTCGAAGCAGACGCCCGTGCAGTCTGGGTCTGCGGAACGGCTTCTTCCATATTTTCATTGAAAGCAGGAACAGACTGGTCTGCCGGCATTTTACCCGGTTCGGTCTGTTCGATCGCACGGACCAGAGCGTCCTCTCCAAGTACGGCACTTTCCCCTCCGGCCGCGGCTGCGATCTCGGAGAATTCCGATTCCAGAGAATCCGCCGTCCCTTCCGAAGCTCCCGCCATGTCCAGCGTTCCGGCAGGAATCAGCTCCACGAGCGGAGCATCCAAAGGCATTTCTTTCGGATCCGCGTTCTCCATACCAGAAGAAACGGCATACCCGTCATCGCGATAATCTTTCGTCCCGAACGGACGATAAACGACTGCCGTCAGAGGGAGCATAAACGGTTTCGCTTTCTCGATCTTCAGATCCGCCTGGTATGCGATCGAACCGTCCGGATTGCGTTCCACCGTAAACGCCATCATGAACATAATGACGCACCCCAATGCCAAACCGCAGAAGATCATCCCCCACTGCTGACACCGCTGCAGAAACGTCGGACGGACATAACTCATCCACACTCGGCCCCCTGATCCGCTGAGCAGTGACTGATCATATTCCAGTTTGCGGGCCGGATCCAGAAGGAGATACTGCGCATGCAGGATCTCCGCAGAGATATGGTCCCGGATCTCCGGATCATTCTCTGTTTCCGCCTGATACAAAGCGTCCAGCGTACTGTTCAGCGCACTGGAGATCACGCCAAGGTTCGGCTCGCCATTTTCCAGGCCCAAAATTTCGTAACTGGTCGGCTTCACTCCCGAAGGAATTTCCCGATGAAGCCATTTCTGATAGTATTGCGAATAGTCCATTTATTTCACTTTTCCATAAAAACCCAAGCCGTTCATGTTCGATCTTCAAATGAAGCTCCGACTCTATTCCCAGACGCCGGACCCCGGGCTCGTCTCTGTCGGAATGATCAGCTGTATTCCTTCCGGCAAGATCCCAAGCGTCGTGATCTTATCCGGATTCTTTCGTCGGATCGCAGGCCAGTTGGCGGCGTCGCCGAGACACTTCTCAGCGATCGCAGTCACGGTATCGCCTTCCTGCACAATATAGTACTGCACAGATACGCTCTCCGAACCTCTGCCCACGGCACTCAGCGTCATCGGATCGCGCGGGCAATACGCTCCATAGGTGCGGCGCAGGTATTCCAATTCCGGAATAGAGATCTTCATACCAGCCTTCAGCTCTCCGGAGATGGACAGATTGTCTCTATTATACCGTGCCAACGCATCTTTGTAAGCGGGAGAACCGTAAAATTTTTCGGAAATTTTCCAAAATGTTTCCCCATTAAGTACCACATAATCCACAAAACGCGAATTCTTTTCACCAACTGCGCCTTTTGCCGATTTTGCGCCGTCCCCCGCTGCTTCCTCTTTTGAATCAAGCTGCGGTGTTTGCAAAGTCTGCGAAAGATCGTTCTCTCCCAGCTCCCCGGCATCCCCTATTTTGCCTGGATCCTGCAAATCATCAAGACCTGGAGTAGAAAGATCGGTCTCTGGAACAGCCAGCGGGCCTTCCGGAGCATTAAAAACATCATTCTCCGCATTTTTTGGACCATCGAGGTCCGCCGGAAGTGCGTCCGTGCCGTCCGTCTTCGACGGTTCCGCGTCCGCGAGCTCGGAAAGTCCCGGGTCCGCCGGAAGTGCGTCCGTGCCGTCCGTTTTCGATGGCTCCGCATCCGCGAGCTCGGAAAGGCCCGGGTCCGCCGGAAGTGCGTCCGTGCCGTCCGTCTTCGACGGTTCCGCATCCGCGAGCTCGGAAAGGCCCGGG
>CAZRGJ010000210.1:0-5354 GCA_964599445.1 uncultured Planctomycetaceae bacterium
GGCGGTTGCGCTGGCGAGAGCGAAGACGAATCATATTGAAAATCCGATGGAGGCCGTCCATGAGATCTCGGTCGAGCCGGAAGAACTCCGCTGGGATGAAGAAGCACAGGCGGTCTGTGTCGGGACCTGCCCGCTTTACTCGGATTTTTGCGTGAATATGCACGGGATCGTGCAGGAACGCAGAGAAAATGGAAAGAAGGTGCGGAGAAGCGAGCTGAAGGTCCTTTTCCACGAAGCCTTGACGGGAGAAGTGAACGGCGACTGGGAGCAGCTGATCCTTGGAGCGCGTGATGTCCTGAACGTAAAGCTGACGCAGAAAGCACTGGATTTTCTCCGTCTCCATGGTATCGCGGTCCAGATCTATCCGCTGAAAGAGGCGGTCGAGGTCCTGCACCGGATGTGGGAGGAAGGAAGGGCTCCTTCGGCGATCTTCCTGGATTAGAGTCCGATTTTGGGAAATTTTTGGAATGGAATGGGGATCTGCGGGGCCTGCTGAGACCGTCTGATCCCGGATTTTATTGAAGGCGGCACTTTATGGCAAAAAGAAACGCATTGGTTGCGTCCTATTCCCGCGTGCAGAGCATTGGGATCCTTGGGGCTGGTCTTATGGGACTTGAGATCGCGGCATTGAATGTCCGTAATTTTTTCCCGGTCCGCATCTATGATTCTGATCCGGCGATGCTGGCGACGGTCCATTCCCGTCTTGCGGAAGAACTTGCGGACGTCGAGGATGACGAAGTTCGTGCAGAAATGCTTTCCCTGGCAGAGCCGGGGACCCTGGAAGAACTTGGCGAATGCGATCTGCTGATCGAGGCGATCGTGGAGAAAATGGAGGTGAAGGCGGAACTTTACCAGACGATGAAGCCGTTCCTTCGGCCGAATGCCATCTTTACGTCGAATACGTCGACGATCCCGATTGAGAAACTGTCGGACGTTTTTCCGTATCCGAAAAACTTTGCGGGTCTGCATTTCCTCCATCCGGTCTGGAATCGTGAGCTGGTCGAGGTCATTCCGTCTTCGAAAACGTCGGAATTGCTGCTTCAGCGTTTGAGCGACTACGCGATCTCTCTGGAAAAAACGCCGCTGTGCGTGAGTGACTGTCCCGGTTTTGTCGTGAATCGTCTGCTTCAGCCGTACCTGAACGAAGGACTGAATCTCCTGCTTGAGGGAGTACCGATGGAAAAGGTGGAAGAGGGGGCATTGGAATTCGGCATGACGTGGGGACCTCTGCGCATTATGGATGAGATCGGGCTGGATACGGTCATGAATGCCGGAAAGGTACTCTATATGGCGTATCCGGAGCGCACGACGCTTTCGCCGATCCTGGTTTCGATGATGAAGAAGAAGCTTCTCGGACGCAAACGCGGCGAGGGATTTTATCTTTGGGGAGAAAACTGGCGCGAAAATGTCCACACGCACGACTTTCAGCCGTCCGGATTCAATCCGGCAGTACAGAAGCTCGTGGAGAAGTGGAAAGCGGAGAAGCCTCTGGAGATTTCGACGGCTGAGATCGGAAACCGGCTTGCCGTGGCAATGGCGGATGAAGCGTTCCGGATCCTGGAAGACGATGTCGTGAGCGATCAGGGACAGGTCGATATGGCGGCGGTCATTGGTTTGGCGTTTCCTGAGTCGAAACGCGGGCCGATCGCGTGGAAACTGTATGAAGCGGAGCGGTGAAACGCTCTTTTGGTGACGTTTTTGAAAGATCTTCGGCGGATTTCCGGCCTGCTGAAAATGCGGGCTGGAGATCTCCTGCCTCATATCCTGCCCTGGATGCCGAATTTCTTTTTTGGTTTTTTTGTTTGACTTGAAAGCTGGCTGAAAAATGGAAATTGCTCAATCTTTCTGTTCCCTTTGCCTTTTGCTGGTCGTGGGGAAATTTTTGAGATCCCACATTTCCCTCCTGCGGAAACTTTACCTCCCCTCCTCCGTCGTTGGCGGACTCGTGGGGCTTTTGATCCTCACCTTTTTTTCCGATTCTGTTCCCGCTGCCTGTACTGCTGGATGGGATAAATTGCCCGGTTTCCTGATCTGTGTCGTGTTCGGTGCGCTTTTTCTCGGAATGCAGATCCCAAATCTGCGCGGAATGTGGCGCATGACGGCCAGTCAGGTCTGTTTTGGGCAGGTATGTGCCTGGGGACAGTATGTCGTCGGGATCGGCTTGGCGGTTTTTTTGCTCACTCCGCTTTTTGGAGTCCACTCCCTCTTTGGGAACCTGCTGGAGATCGGATTTGAGGGCGGGCACGGAACTGTCGGCGGCCTGACGGAAACATTTACTGCGCTGAAATGGGAGGAAGGAAAGGATCTCGGACTCACCGTCGCGACGGGCGGAATGCTCGTGGGGGTGATCGGCGGGATGGCTTTGATCAACTGGGCGCTTCGACGCGGAATTCTGAAAAATGTGCGTCGTATCGAAGACGCGGATCGGCTGGAACAGCTCGGATTTTACTCTCCGGAAACGGAACGGCCTCATGCCGGGACGCAGACTGTTTACTCGGATTCCATCGATTCGCTCGCCTACCATATCGCGATTTTGGGCATGGCGGTTCTCGTGGGACTTGGGATCAAGGAACTCTGCCTTCTGGCTGACCCGCTTCTTCCTGCGAAAATGCAGGAATTGAAGATCATGGGAAGTTTTCCGCTTTTCGTTTTCTGTATGATCGGCAGTGTGCTCGTGCAGGTATTTCTCGTGAAAACGCGACTGAATGTCTTTCTCGATCACGGGCAGATCCAAAGGATCGCGGGGGCGTCGCTGGATTTTCTGGTCGTCTCGGCGATCGCGTCGATCCGGCTTGATTTCGTGGCGCAATACTGGCTTCCGCTCCTCATTTTGATGACGGGCGGGGCGATCTGGAATCTTTTCTGTGTACTGGTCATTGCTCGGCACTTTTTCAAAAAGGACTGGTTTGAGCGCGCCATTGCCGAGTTTGGTCAGATGTCCGGCGTGACGGCTACCGGGCTGCTTCTCCTTCGCACGGCGGACCCGGAAAACAAAAGCTGCGGTCTGACGGCATTTGGGAGCAAACAGCTTTTCCATGAACCGATCATGGGCGGCGGATTCTGGACGACGATGGCATTACCATGCGTCCTGCTTTACGGCGGCGTGACGATGTTCTGGGTCTCGCTGGGAGCACTCCTTCTCTGCCTCCTCCTCTGGTATTTCTTTTTCCAGGAGAAAGCTGAGGCGGAAAGTACCTGACATTTTCAGTGCTTTTTATGCGGTTGGGGAATATTTTTACTGTTTTTTTCTTCATTTTCAGGGGCGGACTTCATTTCCGTCCCTCTTTTTTTTGATTCATTTAAAAATAATTAAGCGGAATCGTTCCCCCCCCCATTGACATTCGAGGCAAGAATGGTAAAATGAAGATAATGTGGGAAATGTCGACTGTTTCGAAAACGAAATTTCATCTTGGGGGGACCATGAAGATGACGCACAAAAATTTTTCTGAAAACAAACGCCGTACACTGAAATTTGAATCTCTCGAAGAACGCCGTCTTTTGAGTGCCGTCCCGCTTAGTTCCGGAGAACTTTTGGAGCTTGCCGCGAAATATTCACTGCCGGAACTGGTTGAAAATGCGGATGACCTGAACACGGTCGTGCTGGATCTGGCGCAGGGGGATGGTCAGGCGGAACTGAATGCTGCCGTGGCGGATGCTGCCGCGAGTCACCGTTCCGATCTGATCGTGATCCGAACGGCAGACGGAGCGGACACGATCGGGCTGGAGTCTGCCGTCATGATCAGTCTTCAGGAAGACGTCTCGGGCAGTCTGGCGATCGTGAGTCTTGGAAGTTCGACGCTGAAGCTCTCTGCGTCCGGAGAGTTTGCCGTGCAGATCGATTCCGGATCGGTCTCCCTCGGCGGCGTGACTTTTGTCGGAATGTCAGACCAGACCGCCATGCCGAAGGATCTCCTGCGGTACAGTACTTCCGCGCATGTGTATGCGGACGGTGTTTCTTTTCTGTTGAAAGAGGCTGATGTGCCGGAGTCTGCTGTTTGGGCCGAAACGGGGAACTGTTCTGCCTCGGTACAGGAGATTTCGGAAGCGGATGAAAATACGCAGACTGGCAGTGTGCTGGAATTTGTTCCGGAAACGGCCGCGGTCTCTGAAGAAACGGCGTCGGTCTCTGAAGAAACGGCGTCGGTCTCCGAAGAAACTGTCTCATCCGTCTCACAGAAAAGCTGGACGGGCGAAGTATGGCTCGGCGGGACACAGTGGGCCTACCTTACCGGAATCGAGGCTTTGGATGCTGAGGAAGCACAGTCGGTCATTTGCACGGCAGTGCTGAAAAAAGACGATTATGTCGATGCTGACAAAGAAGATCCCTACTCCGGCGGTGTGGACTGCAATATGTGCTGGGCTGCTGCATCTGCGAATATGCTGGATTATTCCGGGTGGGGGGACATTTACCCGCAGGGGAACCACGCGACGGTCGCGGATGCCGTCTTTACGGAACTTTACCGCGAATATTTCCAGAATACCGGAGGAAACATCGAAAATGCGCTTCGCTGGTTCTTTACGGGAGATTACGGCGTAAGTGATCCGGAAAATTATCTGAAGGATGCCGGGAATACCATCGACGGATTTTACTCTCTCGAAGAACTGGCGTCTGCCTACAGTTTCGCAGACTGTACCGACGTGACGGCTGGCGTGATGCAGGAAATGGTTCGGAATCTTGAGCTGGAAAATGCCGTTGGTCTGGCGGTCGGAGGATACGATGCCAATGGAAACCGCACCAGCGGACACGCGCTGACTCTGTACGGTTACGTTTACGATACGGCATACTCTGTTGACGAGCTGGAACGGTATACCGGGCTGATCGTGGCCGATTCCAACGACAGGACCGACAAACTCACCACTTACACGATCACATACGATGCGGCGGCCGGAAAATACCATTTCCCGCATGACGACATTGAATACGGCGGAAAGACCGGCTATCTGGAAGACTTCAGTTTCCTGAGTACTCCGGAAAATACGCACGCTCCCGGCGAATTGGTCCCGTTCATTCCCCAGGTTTACGGCTGGAGCGACTGTCTGTTCGTGCAGTCCGGTGCCGGAAGCACGGTCCCCGCGGATCATCTTCCCGAAGGGAGTGACGTTTATGTGAGTTTCTCCGTCATAAACCGGTCTGTTTTGCCCAGCGGAGTTTTTTCCTGCAAAGTCACCATTGACGGCGGAGAGCTTTCGGCTCCGATCTCGAAGACCTACTCCTATCGGTCGATCGGTCAGAGATATTTCTATTGCACTTCCGATAAAAATTTCGGTCAGCTCGCCGCCGGAACATACACGCTTACGCTCCAGATCGATTCCGGAAATGCCGTCGACGAGTACAATGAGGCGAACAATACCGT
>CAZRGJ010000211.1:0-524 GCA_964599445.1 uncultured Planctomycetaceae bacterium
GTTCTGAACGACTGCGATATTCGGGTCTTTCGTCGTCAGCTCCAATCCCGTGTCGGGCTGGATGACGTAGAGACGTCCGCCGCGTTTGGCCGTGACCTGATACGCACGGCCTTCTCCCACCGCGACCGTCGCCGTGAGCGGATCGATCGCCAGATCCGAGTACGGATTGTCGTCGACCTGGACGGGGATCTGCTTCTTGAGCTGACCGCCGTTCCAGTCTACGTTAATGTTTGCTTTACCTGCCGAACGAGCTTCGACCAGCGTGATGCCGTTCATGGCGGCTGCCGGTCCGTCGGACGTGACCTTCAGTGCCGGCTGCTCAAATATTCTGCGGAGTCCGCTTGCGCTGCGTCCCTGAATGAAGAGGTTCGATTTGTCGCCGGTGGACATCTGGATCATGCCGGGTTCCACGACCAGCTCGGAGATCGGATTGGCATCGACCGTGACGGAGGCTGCTTCCGATGCACGTCCCGGAACATCCGGGATCTGCGCTGAGATCGCGACCGTACCGGGTTTCTTCGCGC
>CAZRGJ010000211.1:534-5324 GCA_964599445.1 uncultured Planctomycetaceae bacterium
TCCGGATCGGTACTGCGGAAGATCGCGCCGTTGGTTCGTTCCAGACGGATCCCGTCGTCGGTCACTGCGTAAACGCTCGGTGCGATCATCTGTCCGGCAGACAGCGTTACGACCGCCGGTTCCACGAGGACTTTGCCGCTTTCGCGCAGTTTCTGGACCGTTTCCACATCCACACCGCCCACGACTGCGCGCATGACGGCTTTTTTATCGCCCATGGTGAAGATGACGTCCGTAGCTCCCGGCGTTTTGCCGACCAGCGCATGACGCGACGGATCGTACGCGCAGATGTCCGGAACCAGCGGAGTCACGGTGCACTGCATACTGAAATCGACGTTTCCGCGGATCAGCGCAAAGTCTTTTCCGACCAGCCGGCTTTCACCGACCATCATTTTGATCACGTTGTCCGTCGGACCAAGTTTTTCGTCGATCGTCGCGACGACTTCCACTCCGGCCGGCGCACTCACCACGCCGTTGAGTGTCGCCGTGATGTCCGCCTTGCCGAGTGCATTGGCAGTCGTGACCGGACCCTGCGGAGAGGCGATTGCGGGATCCGAAGAATTCCACGCAATGTTCCCCATCCCCGTCAGAAGACCAACGGACTTCCCTTCCTTGAAACCATGGAGCTTGAACTGGACCGTTTCACCCGGCATCATGCGGATGCTCTTGTCCGGCTCAAGACGCAGTTCGTCAATGTCGACGTCTTCCGTCACGTTCAGCGTCAGCTTTGTTTCCGTTTCTGCGCCGGCATATTCCGCGACGTAGGTGACGGAACCTTTCTTTACGGCGACCAGCTCACCGTTTGCCGGAGTCACACTCTGGGGATCGCCCGCGACCGCATGCAGCGTCGCGTCTTTCGTCACGACCTGAACGAAACCGTCCGGATACTCGGCTTCTACATAGTAGTTTGTGTACACGGCACCGACCGGGACCGTGACTTCTTCACCGTCGTCGCTGAAAATGCGCAGCGTTTCCGGCTGTCCCTCACGCAGAGGTGCTCTTTCTCCCTGGACCGAAGTGTCGATCGGCTGCGTCCAGAACGTCACGAGCCGTTCACCGACCTGAGCCGTCAGGAAGACCGGACCTCCAGCTTCCAGCGCGGTCAGGACCGGAGCGTCCCAATGGACGGATCTGCCTGAGAAATCCGGCGTCCAAAAGACATTCGGCGCAGGTTCGCGCACGCTGCCTTTTTCCATCCAGATCTCGTAGCTCTGGGACTGGCCCACCGGGAGAAATTCGCCGGTCGGCTGACGTTCAAGGATGAGTTTTACGGAGCGGTCGTTCGGATCGAGTTTCGGCTCAGCGACCGTGACCTGACACGCTGCCGTCTTTTTGCCGAAACTGGCCGTTAGAGTGAATGCGTTCGTTCCGTCATCCGGAGCTGTCGCGAACGGGCGGATGCCGTTTTCTGCTTCCGTCCAGAGTACATTGCGTGGGATCGACCAGCGGACTGCCTCCGGAGCGACTTCACAGAAACCGTCCGTTCCCGTAATTTTGGCTTCGACCATCAGAGAGAGAGACTGTCCTGGTGCCAGCGTGACTTCGGACGGCGTCACCCGGAGTGCTTCCACTTCTTTTTGACCGACCGAAATGAGGGCGACTGCCGGATTTTTCAGGTACGGAAGGTAACTGGCCGTGATCCGGAACGGTTCCGCAGGACGGAGACCGGTCAGGGAAGCCGTGTGCCAGGCGACCGCATCCGGCTGCTCGATCGAGCAGTAGACTCCCGGAGACGTCATGGGGACGTCCCAAATCGAATCTTTCAGATCGACTGCAATGGCTGCCGCGGGTTCTGGAGCATCTTCTGCGCCGGCATCTTCTGTATTTTTCCCGTCAGCGTCTGCAGTGTTTTCTCCTTCCGCATTTTCGTCAGCCGGGGCGGCATCTTCCGCACTGTCTGCGTTCTGGCCAGCATCCGCTTTTTTGTCTGCATCCGCCATGGCGGCGCGGAGAAGTTTCGGATCGCGCACTTTCAGACGGAGCTGGAACGGCGCGACTTCTCCCACAGCAAGATCCAGAGCATCCGGTGCCCAGTACATTTCAAGATGACGCGGGTGCACGACCTGAAGATCGAGAGACGCGGCTTTTTTCGATGCCGGGTGCTCTGCGTTCAGTCGGGCACTTCCCTGGAGGACCGCCTTGAAGACCCCGTCTTTTTCATCAATGACCGCGACTTTATCGCTGGCAGTTGAGATGAATTTTGCCAGTCCCGACACAAGTTCCACGTCGCCGTCTGCCGTTCGTCCCGTGAGGAACGCCTTGCCGGCTTCACCTTCGATCCGGAGCGGACGATCCACCGTGATCGCGAGTTCCACATCGGCAGCTTCCACCGTCGTGATGGTCACGGGATCGGATTCCTGCGCACAATAAGTACCGCGGACCTGGTACGGTCCCGCACCTTCCGCGTACGCCATCGCACGGCCGTTTTCGAATTTGAGTCCTGGTGTGCCGACGGTGTGGGAAGCGTCTTTCGCTCCGTCCGCCGTTTGGTTTTCGGTATTTTCTTCTGCGTCGGACACTTCTTCCGCATTTTCGCCGTTTGCGTTTTCATCAGAGGCTTCGTCGGAAGCACCTTCAGCCTCCTCTGCGGCAGTTTCCGCTTTAGGGGCTGGGGAGGCTCCTTCCGGATCGGGAGAAATGCTCCATGCAATGCGCGAATTGTCCACGAATGCCGTCACGCCGTCACCGTATTCGGCGATTCCCGTGAAGGTCTGGCAAAGTCCCAGCGGGAGCTTCAGTTCTTTTTCCGGACGGATCTCGAATTTGAGCGGCGGAACGTGGACCGCGACTTCCACGTCAGCCTGCTGGTTCTGGTATCCGTAGACCGCCAGTTCCGGAGTCGTCGTTCCGCTTCGGCCAAAGACCGATTTGCGGATCGGATCGACTTTCGCAAATGCTTCGTCCGGTTCCGCGATCAGGTCTGCGGCATCGTTCGCCAGAAGATGAAACTGGGAGCCCGCTTCCGCGAGGAAAAGAACGTTCGACGCATGGTCCTGCGGAACGTTGACCCGCGGAGGAAGGACATGAAGCGCATCCGCTTTCGCCGCTGCCGTCTTGACCGGCATGACGATCTCGGAGGAACCGTCGGTGAACGTGACCTGAGCCTCGCCGGCATTGCGTGCGATGAGGTTCATGTTCTGATCGACTTCCACGATCTCCGGATTGCTCGAGACAGCACGGACCGTCGAGAGATCTGCGGAAAGGATCGAGACAGGAAGTTTCTGGTCGACGGCCATCTCAGCGGCAGCCGGGAAGACCTGGAAGCCTGCGATTTTTTCATTCGTGCCGACCGTGAAGGCTGCGCTTGCGTCAAGTTTTTTCCCGTTCTGAACGTAGGAGACCGCAAGATTTCCCGCACCAGGCGCGTTGGTCTCAAGCAGCTCGCCGCGGTAGGTGAGGACGTTTGCCGGAGTGACGTTCCAGGTCAGTTTGGAAGACCCGGTCAGGTCAAATTCCGCTTTTTCAGCCGTTTTTCCGATCACTCGGTAGTTCACGCGGGCCGCCGGAGTCAGGAGGCCTTTGTTGGGCAGTTCAATGGCGATCTCCGTAAAGACCGGCTCTTTCGTGACCGTCAGTTCCAGGACCGCTTCCTTTTTCTGCGTATCTCCCGGAGCCGTGTAGACCGCTTTCAGCTGGGCTTTGCCCGTCGATTTGGCTTCAATGAACCCGTCATTGAAATAAATCGGCGAATTGGCCGGGATCTCCCATACTGCGGCCTGCGTCAGATCCGCGACCGTTCCGTCTTCCGAGAATTTTCCCAAAAGCCGGACCTGCGCCGTCGTTCCAACCGCCAGATTTTCACGTGAGGATTCGATCCAGACCGAATGGGCTGCCGTCGGCGGGACGACCTTGAATTTCAACGTTTTTCGCCGAAGTCCCGTCTGGAATTTGACGTTCGTCTCTCCCGGCGTGACGGCAAGAAGTTTCTGGGTTCCGTTTTCCAGAAACGCAGCGACCGCCGGATTTTCCGATGCACGAAGGACCGATTGCGTCACGTCCTTTGAGAGCAGAAATCCAAAACCGTCCAGCCCGGGCGTCATGATGCGAAAATCGACCTGCGTACCGACCGGTGTTTCGCAGATTTCAGGCTTCACCAAAAGCGTGAACTGGTTCCACGTGACCCAGCCGATGAGCAGAAGGAGAAAGACGAGTGCCGAATAGAAGTTTCTCTTGCGCCGCGCAGCTTCGATCGCCTTGCGTTTGGCTGTCGGTACGTGTGCACAGATCGGGCAGGCAGCCTTCGCTTTGGGAAGCCGGAGGTAGAGCTGACTGCATTCTTCGTCGTCGCAGATCATCGGCGTTCCGCCTTCCTGAGACTTCGGCGTGTAGCCGGGGATCCAGATCAGCCGCCAGAAGCCTCCGCCGTCCTGATACTTGAAGAAATAGTACGTGCGGTCCGGGCGTTTCGTGTTTTCGATCAGGTCGCGAAATTCCTCACTCAGACGCTGGTAGAGGATCTTTTCTGTCGTGGAGACCGGACGGATCGCGTCAAAACGAAGCTGAAGACGCTCGATCTCGCTCGCCAACAGTTCCTTCAGGTCTTGATTCGTGACCGGCTGGACCTCTTCAATGTCTTCAAGACGCGCTCCCTGATCGTTTCGCAGATAGTATTGGATGATCTCGCAGTTTTCGTCAGCCCACTCCGGTTCCGGAGTCATTCCGCGGAACCAGCGGAAAAGGATTCGGTCGTTGGCGTTCGTCGGGTCGATGAGCGGGCATCCCGGTTCCAGCGCCACCGGGTGAAAAAACTTTCCATTCTCAGAAAGATCAATGCGCAAAAATGCCTTGGCCAT
>CAZRGJ010000212.1:0-5311 GCA_964599445.1 uncultured Planctomycetaceae bacterium
CGACTTTTCCCAAAGCGGCTTTCCCTGCGCATCAAAACGGCAAAGCAGCGCATGATTCAGAGCAAAGGTCCGTTCGTCAGAATCAGGAGGAAGACAGTTTCCCTGCTCCTCAGCAAATGCGGCAGCCTCTGCGTCTGCGTCCACCGCCTCCGTTTCGGTTTCCTCAACGTCCGTTTCGTCTTCACTTTCGTTTCCGTTAGGTTCCGGAGCGTCTTTCAGCGTCTCGCCATCCCCGGCAGAAGAACTTCCCGCAAGAACCGCCGGATCGATCCAGTCTTCTGCGTGCGTCAGAGCGACCGTAAAGTTTCCGTCAGCATCAGGAAGGACCACCGGCAGGACAGCCCCTTCGGTATTCCAGCGAACTTTTTTTCCTGAAGCCCCCACGAGCGTCGTCTCGTCGATTTCCGGGAAAGAAGCCGTGATGCACCGCCCGGTCTCAAGATCCCAAATGTCTATCTGATTTCTCGCATTCACGACACAGACACAGCCGGGGACTTCCATCCCGAACTGGTCGTTGAAATAAAACGGCACCTTTTCCGACACAAGCAGCGCGTCACTCTGCATGAGAAACCACTCGAATTTCTGATCTGCAAGCACAAATTTTCCAAATCCCAAAGCCGCATCGCCGATCAAAAACGCCCCATTTCCAAGCCGGAAGCACCTTCCAAAATCCGGCAAACTCCGCAGAGAAACCATCTTCCCGGTCCGTGAATCAAACACCGGGACCGTCCGTCGGGACACTGCACGCAAAGCGGTCTCCTCATTCACTCCTTTCTGGATCAAAATGTCCGCAAGTTCGGCAGACGAAATGTTCTCCAGACGCACAAATGGGACAAAATCTTCAGAAACGCCAGGAGAAACCTTCCCGAAGGCCGTTTCACCGGTCTGCGATGCCGTCCGGTCTCCGTTTTCCGCCACACGCTCGGCACTATCCGCAACTTGTCCCGTTTCATTCAGTGAACTTTCCGGTTCTCCGTCCATCGAAATCTCCAAGGAGGCCGGCATCCACAGTTTCGCAAAACACCACAAAAGTTCCTCTTTCCGGCACTCCATATGTCCGCAGTCCGCCTGAAATCGTTCATTTTCCAACGGAGTGAGGAAGAAAGAACGTTTCTCCGTATCGCAATACCAGAGCGGAAGGCCGGATTCCGACGCAGCGGCAAAAAGCATCTCATCCGCAGTCTGCAAAAGATGCGCGAATGGCGAAAAACGCGTTTTCTGTACCTTCAAAGTATTCAACTGCGCATCGGAAAGTTCCTCGCGGATCTCCGCCGCAAGCGGGAGAAGGAATGGTTCCAGATCCAATTTACGCTCGATCGGAGTCGGCAAAAAGGTCCGCGATGCCGGCACAAAAGCCTTTTTCGTCCCATTCAGACGAAGCGGGATCTGGAAAACACTCAACGTACCGCCTTCTGTGAGACCAAGCGAAGTACCAGAAAATTCCGGATGAAGATGCGCATCCATGAGCCAGATATTTCCCGCTCCACCAGCAAAAGAAAGCGGTTCCAGCTCCGATTTCGCGAGGATCCGGCCAAGAGGATCTTCGCAAAGGACCAGGGAACGAAAATTCCGCGCAGCCCGAAACTGCATTCCGGCAAACGGAGTCTGGTTCGGTACATTTTCAACGAAAAGGCTAAAGAGTTCCTCGCCGTGGGAAAGCCCATCCGTCCCGCCGTTTCGAAAATCCTCCTGGATCTTTTCTGCATGGACGGCGATCTTTCCTGCGGGAAATTCTGTGTGCTCCAGATCCAAAAACTTCCGTACCGGATGCTCAGGATCCAGTGCCAGACGCCATTCCGCGGCCGTCTTTCCGTCAAACAGTTTTTCGTCCGGGAAATGTTTTTCCAACCAGCGCACATAAAGCGCAGCCCGCATGTTTTCTCCCATCTCCATGAAAATGAGCGCAAGACACTGTGCGGCCTCCTGACTGGTCGCCTCTGTCTGAAAGACCAGACTTTCCATCGCCGCAGTATCGCGCGTGATCTTCAGCAGACGCACAAAAGAATCCCGGAAATCTTTTTTGTCTGCACGGAACGGGAAGCGCAGAGCAAATACCGCGAATTTCTTCTGAAGTGCTCTGCCAGAGGAAATGGTTTCAGCACTCCCGATGTCCTCATTTGCCGAAGCATCGTGCGGTACCCGGGAAAAATCCGAAGCACCATTCTGATCTTCCGACGACCTACGGAGAACAGCGTCTCTGCTTTCTGCACTTTGGCCTAACGTTTCCGTATTTTCAAGCTCCTGAAGCTCCGCCGTCAGTCGGGAGTACTCAGATTCCGCCCACTCCGAAATTTCCGCCGCGGCAGGTTCCTCCGCAGGCATGGACCGAAGCATACCGGAAAGCGTTTCTCCGAGCCAGACATCCGGCGTCTGGAAGAGCTTCACGGTACCGAATTTGCGGAAGATCTGCTCGATCTCAAAATTCTGCTTCACAGCCAACCGTTTTTCTTCCCGGCTCCGGATTAGGGAACGCTCCTCCTGCGAAACGGGCTTCAAGTCCGTTTCCGTCTTCAGAGTCTTTTCCAAAAGCTCACGGGAAGCCGCGATCGGCACTTCAAAATACCGAATGCCTTCCGAAGATCCTTCGCCCGTTCTCTGGGATGAGACGGAAACATTCTGTCCTCTGGAGACCGTTTCCGTTTCGGCTCCCGCCGCATCTTCCGCAGTTTCCAGCGCATTTCCGACGAAAGAAACTTTCATCCCGTTTCCCGTCTTCAATGCAGCACGGACCCACTTCAGCATTTCGCTCCAGCGTTTTTCCGATTCCATCCTCCGGATCATGCGGCGGCAAAAGAGATTCTGCTCCTCAGCACTCTCCATCAGCGCAAACCATTCCCGTACAGTTTCATCCGCCAAACCTCCACCCAGTTCCATTTCTTCAGACTCTTCGCCTGCATTTTCTCCGGCAGTCTCCTGCTCTCCGGCAGACCGGACAGTCTCTCCAATGGCCTCCAAAACAGAGATCTTCAGCCGTTCCCGCGTAAACACACCGCCGGTCTTCAGTAGTTCCACGGCCTCCATTCTCTCTCCCTGCTCCCAAAGCTGGGCAGCTTCCACATGGATCGCCTCAGGAGATTCCGGATCCTTTTCCCGAACCCGGGCCAAAAATCCGTCGACGCCTTTTTTCTGTAGATACGCACTCGCGGCAAAGGCACTCTGCGAAAGGACAAAATCTCCGGCAGGCACAAGATTTCCCAAAGTTCCAGTTTCCAGCAGTCTGGAACTTCCGTCGATTTTCCATTCCGCCAATGAAAAACGGACGATCGTCCCATCCTTCAGCGGCAAATGCAGTTTCCCATCCGCCAAAAAACCGCGTCCGGCAACCTGACCGGGAAATTCCGTAAAATTCCGACTGGCTCTTCCATCCTTCATGGAAAGACTCTTCAACCCGTTTTCCTGCACGAGAACACATTTTTCATCATCGGCAAACGCAATATAGCCAGCGGTCGTTCCGGCTGTCTGCGTCCAGACTTTTCGTCCCGTAAGCACATCCAGACAGACCAGCTTTCCGCCATTTCCCCAGTAGAGTACCTTCCCGCCGACCGAAACGATCTCGCCCCCCGGCGTTCTCTGCGGCTGCGCCTGAATGAGGAAACCTCGCCGGGATTCAAAGAACGCCATCTCGTCTGCACTTCGCGGTTCCTCATAAATATTGCCCCAAAGTACCTTTCGGGCAGAGGGATCTACGCCGATCAAAACATGATTCGGAGTCGGACAGACGAGCACACCAGAACAAAAACGCGGCGTACAGACGGTCGGTTCCGTCTGCGGTACACCGGAAGCAAGACAGAGTTCCTGACTCCACCGTACTCCGCCAGTTTTCGGATCCAGTGCCAAAAGACGCACCATTCCGTTTTTTTGTCCCAACACATAAAGCGTCTCATTCACGCACAGAGGCGCACCAAGAAACATCGTGCCGCTCTCTTCAAGGCTCCATCGCTCCGGATTTCCGCCAAGGTGCCAGAGAAGTTTTCCCGTCCGAATATCGTAGCACGCAAGCCGATTGGGGACGGTACCGGGATCTGGCTCCGCATTTTCCCCCGCAGGAGCATTCGCCGGCTCCATTCGCTGAAGAAGAACAGAATTCGGGATCGGAACATAGCGGTAGATCGTGTCCTCGATACAGAAAACGCATTCGCCGTCACTCGCAAGGTCTCCATAGATACCTTCCCCCCAGATCTGATGCTGAAGCAGACCGCTCATGAGCTGCCGAACCTGGTCTGAGCGGTCTCCGGATGAAATGGCGACCTCAGAAGCCTCCAGTGTCTGGAGCTGTTCGCGAACTTCGCGGTAGTCCATACCAGGCACAGCCCACAGTTTCTTTCCGGTCTGAAGATCCACGCATGAAAGATTCCATGCCGTACGCATGAGGACAGAATCTCCAACGACCAGCGGCGAGTGGGTCGGCCATTGAGGAACGGAGGAAAAGGGACGCTGACGTTTTTCATTCTGAAGCGCGGCAAGGATCCGCCCTTCCGGGGAATCCACCAGAAATGACTCCCAGATCGGCGTCAGGATCGGCATCGAGACCTCGCCAAGGTCCATACTGCGGGCCTGATTCCGAACCAGAAGCTGCCAACTGCGCAAAAGGCTGCCGACCGTTTCCGTCCCGGCAAGCGCAAATTCTTTCTGAAGGAGCCGCGCAAGCGCATCCTGCTGTCCAGAATGCCCAACCGGCTCGCCAAGTACTTCGGCTAAAGGTTTTCCGCCGAGTTCCACGTCCGCCCAGCAGATCTCCAATTCCTTTTCTGCTTCCCGAAGTACCGCAAGACCTTCCTCCTGACGCTCCAGCGCAAAGCAGGACGCTGCCAGACAGAGCGACAGTCCCGGCTCAAATCGTTTCCGGATCTGCGGGATCCGATGGAGTTTCTGAAAGAGTGAACGCGCAGACGCAGCCTGATGCTGGTCCAGCAGATAAAGTCCCATCAGGAATGCCGCCTCCGAACCCGCCTGCGTGAAAAAGTAGCGTTGGGCCGCTTCCGAAATCAGTTCCGGACGCCCCTGCGTCACGCCGTCTTCAAGCATCAGACGCGCAGTTACGCCAAACTCCATCTCGTAAATTTCACGTCCTTCGCGGGGGAATTCTGCCAGAAGATGCTCTGCTTCCTGCTTCAGACTCCCAAACAGCTGGTCAAATGCTGCTTCATCGGCCATTCCGTTCCTTTCGGCAGGTCCGTCTTTCATTTCGGATGCGGAAAGTCCGTCTATGCTCGATGCGGTAACTTCTTTCACTTCTGCATCAGAAACGCCGCCGGTTTCTGATGCAGGAAGACCGTCCATTTCCAAAACAGTTCCTTCGTCTGCCGGTTCA
>CAZRGJ010000213.1:0-578 GCA_964599445.1 uncultured Planctomycetaceae bacterium
GGTAATGAGTTATTCCGGAGAAGGTTCCTGAGTCTGAAAGAAAGGGAGAATATGAAAGTTTTTTGTTTGAATATGAAATCTGACGCGGAACGTCTCGAGAGTTTCACAAAGAATTACCCTGCCGCACTTCCGGCTTTTGAACGCTGGAACGCGAAGACTGCGGACGATGTGCAGATCCCGTCATGGTGGAGGACTCCGGCGAGATATTGGGCGAATGCATTGAATTTTATCGAGATGTTTGAAGCCTGCGCGAACGGCACCGAAGACTTTTTGATCTTTGAGGACGACTGCATTTTTCGGCCTGATTTCAATGAGCGGTTTGATCTCTTTCTTGCGGAAGTTCCGCAGGACTGGCAGTATCTTAACCTTGGTCCGGTAAACTGTCAGGGCGCACTTTACACGCCGAAACAAATTTCTGAAAACGTTTTGAGACCTCGATATTTCAACGGAACGCACGCGATTCTCGTTCGTCCGGAGTTTGCGAAAGTCTGCGCAGATCATCTTCGGCGCGAACATTGGGGGACGGCGCACGTCGCGGATCAGTGGTTAGGTACGCTTTTCATCAATCCTGCTTTTGC
>CAZRGJ010000213.1:588-5309 GCA_964599445.1 uncultured Planctomycetaceae bacterium
CGAAGGTTTACAGTCCGCTTGTTTCGCTTTGCGGGCAGGGGGCATTCGTTTCCGCTTTAACCGGAAAAACTTGCGCGGACCGATGGTTCATGAATTATCGATATTTGGACCTTAATGGAAACTTACAGTGTGCGAAAGACCCGTATGTTTCGGAGGTGTAGCCTATGGCAAACATGACATATGCCGAACTTGCGGAATTGACCTACGATGAGCTTTCCGCGAAAACTTACGCTTTTACCGCGGATGAAACTTCCGGAGGTGATGATTCCGGCGGAAGTTCATCAGCGTCCTGTCTTTGGACCGAAGCACGGATCGCGGCGATCGAAAACCGGCTTTCCGCGATGGAAGCGTTCCTGGGAACGCTGGCGACCTCAAGCGCATTAAGCTCTGCACAGAATACGATCGTGTCCGCCTGCAAAACCGCCAGCGGTTTCGCAACTCCGGCAAACATTACGGCCGCGCAGAATGCGATCCTCGCTCAGTGTAAAACTGCGGTCGGGTTCGCGACTCCGGAAGATGTAAAACTTACTGCGACGACGCAGACAGTGGAGGTGCAGACACAGGAAGTGCAGGTCATTTCACAAACCATCAACACCGCGGACCTTGCGAAAGCCTCCGAACTGGCACACATCCGCGCACTGCTCGACCACTGGTCCGTCTCGGGTAATACCCTCACCACCTACGACACCGCCGGAAATACGCTTTCCGTGCACAGTCTGACACGTGACGGAGATGGGAATATCGTCGCTATCAGCCATTAGCTATCAGCTGGCAGCTAAAAGCTGGCAGCTCAAGAAAGGAAAGAGATGAAAGAGAAACGGGCTCGCGCGATTTACGATGACGGCGGGAAATACATGCCTGGGAAAAGGACACCCAAAGCAGTTCGCGACCGATTCTGGGATGCGCTGGTCTGGTGCGAAGAAAATCCTGGGATCGTGCAGAAAACTTTCCGATGTTTGCCGGAGATCCCTTTTTTCGATCGGGATTTCGTCATCCAGTCTCACTGCATCCATGCCGCCTGGATCTCCGCGAATAAGTGGAATAAAAAGAAAGGGATGGCGTTTATGAACTGGTTCCTGCTGAAACTTGCCTGGGAAGTCCGCGACGCCGTCAAATATGCCAGGCAGGATCAGAGAAAAGGTTTCGTCTATGGATACGAAGCTCTGCATTTGAATGACGGAGACTCCGGCTTTGAGCTGAGCTTCCTTGCGGACCGTAAAAGCCGAAATGAATTCAAACAGCTGGATCAGCGCATCGACCTGGACCAGGTATTCAACGACTGCCTGGGGCAAAGAGGCCGAAAGATCGTCCGGATGTACCGGGACGGATGGACCATGAAGGAGATAGGGAAAGAACTCAACTTCTGCGAGTCGAGGATCTCGCAGCTTTTTGACCAGTGCCGGAACGCGGTCCTGAGCTGGTGTGCCTTACACGGAGTGGAACTATGACCGAAAGTGCGGAAGTTTTGAAAAAGGAACTGGAAGCGAGCCGTTCCGCGCTGCTTCAGGCGAAACGCGACGGGATGCTGATGCTTGCCAGGTATGAAGGCGCCCAGAATTACGATTCCATGCGGAATCACTGGCTCAAAGCGGATGGACTTTCTCCGGATGCTGCCAACTCTGCCGCAGTGCGCAGAGTCTTGCGGAATCGAAGCCGGTACGAGTTCCTTGAGAATTCCAGTTACGCGGTCGGAGCTATCCAAACTGTCGCGAACGACATGGCAGGATCCGGACTTCGCATCCGGATCCAGGATGAAATGATGCCGAAAGCACTTCGGAACCGCATAGAACGCCGTTTCCTGCAATGGCAGAATGCCGTGAAGCTGCGCAAAAAGATCTGGCAGATGAGAGTTTCCAAGATCATCGACGGTGAAACATTTGCCGTTTCTTTTTGGAATCCACAGCTTTCGGACCCTGTAAAGATCGACTGGAAGATCATCGAAGCTGACTGCATCACCGATCCGCTCGATGGTCCAAATTCGGTCTGGAGTTCCAATGTGGACGGCATCCGGCTGGATGAACACGGCATTCCGACCGCGTATCATATCCTGAAATTTCATCCGGGCGGCGAACCGTACATCCGGCCGAAGATGAAAACTCTCGGAGAATGGGTCCCCGCGGAAAGGGTGTGCCACTGGTTCAAGCCGTACCGGACCTGGCATCGCGGGATCCCGGAGCTGACTGCAAGTCTGCCGCTGTGCGCGATCGCAAGAAGGTACACCTACGCGCTTTTAAAATGTATGGAGCTGCAGGCAAGCCTGGCGGCTGTCCTGGAAACGGAACTTTCGCCATACGCCGCGGAATCGCAGAAGAACGACATGTTCTTCGATACGTTCCCGATCGAGAGCGGAATGTTCACCGCATTGCCGGCCGGCCAGAAGATGAAACAGCTGGACCGTGTGCCGGTCGGCCCGGATTATGATGCTTTTCAAGGCGCATTAAATCGGGAGATCTTTCGCCCGCTCTGCATCCCCTTCAACATGCTCATCGGGTCAAGCCATAACTCCAATATGGCAAGCGGAGTTTTGGACGCGGGCATTTATACGAACGCTCAAAAGGCGGAGCGGTTTTCATGGGAAGAAGAAGCCGGAAGGAAGATCGTCCAAACCTGGTATGAGCAGGGCACGGTCACAAAAGGCTACTTTTCCGACGAGGCATTTCCGCTGGCCTTTCGCACCCTCCCGGACTTCACGTTTCAGTGGGATTCCGTAACCATCAAGCATACCGATCCGACCAAGGAAATGAACGCTCTGGCGATCGCACTTTCCGCCGGTCTGAAATCAACACGGGATGTGCAGGAGACGTACTTCAATAAAGACATTGATGAGTATCGCGCGGATTTACTCGATGACGCGAGATTTCAACTGGAGCTGGCGCGGATCCGGGCTGAGATCGAAACTCTTGACGGAATAAAACCCGAAGAGACTGAACCATAACGGAGGAAATGGAAATGAAGAAGCTGATGCAATGCGCTGGAAATATCAGCCCGCAGGAGAATGGCGAGTTTTGGATGATCGCCTATACCGGCCGCAAGATGAATCTCGCAGGATGGGACTTTCCTGTAGTTTTCGACCTGAAAGACATCGCATTTCAGAAAGACTCGACACCGATCCTGTTTTCACATGATCGGCGCATGATCCTTGGCGTCAGTACCGAACAGTATATTTTGCAGACTGAAGAGGTCCTGGAACTTCATGGCAAAACGTTTGTCGGCCCGGCTGTCATTATGCGCTGGAAACCGACGAACTCCGAAACGCAGACAGTTTCGATACTGGAAAATATCAGAAATGGCTTCCCTTACGAATACTCGCTGGGTGTGAAACCTGAAACGGTGCTGATGATTCCGGAAGGTGAAAAATTTGAGGCAAACGGGACCGTTTTTGAGGGGCCGCTCCTGGTCCCATCGCCTGGAAAGATTCTTGAAGTTTCAATTTGTGTTTTTGGCGCGTGCGCGGGCACGCAGAGTTTTAAGGCGGCGCAAGCCGATGATCAAGGAGGATTTGGTATGACGAAAAACGTCAAAACCCCGCCGGGCAATGACCCGGCTGACACCATGAATGCTTCGCAGATGAACACTCCGGCACCGGGCGAAAATGCCCCACGGACGATGAACGCCGCGAACATTCCGGATCTGGAAAATTGGAAAAAGACGATGGAAGCGGAACAGCAGGAAACCTTGCGTGTTTCCATGATCCGCACCGCCGCTGGCATGATGACTGCCGGATACTCGCCGATCGAGCTGGATGGCGCGAAGTTTGAGAATGCGGATGCTGCCGCGCGTTTTGCGGTGAAAACAAATGTCAGCGCGGATGACTTTCAGGCCGCCTGCCGGAAGGCTGTACTGGACCGTCCGGTCGGGCCGGCGATCCATATTCAGGACAAAACGATCACATCGGAAGTGATGGAATGCGCTCTGATGAATCAAGTCCGCAAAAGTGTGAATATTCCGGAAGAAAAAACGCCGACAGTCGATAAAAAGTACCGCCATTACGGCATGGAAGCATGGTATTCTCCGAAAGTCCGCGAAGCCGCCGATCGGCCCGAACTTCGCGACTTGACACTTCATGGAATTCTGGATCAGATCTACTTTGAGTGTCATGGACATCATTATCAGGGAAATCGCAAGTCAAACGCTTTCTTTGCCGAAATGCGTGAAACGATCGACACGATGAAGATCCGCCGGGCGATGAACGCCGCAGGTTCCGGTCCGATCAATCTTTCTTATCTCTGGAAAGAAGCGGCCCAGAAAACTGTCATCGCGTCGTTCAATGAACTTCCAACGACCTGGCAGGACTGGGTCCAGATCACGGCCACGCCGGACTTTCGGCCGCAGGCAAAAGTCTGGTTCGGCGGGGACAATCGGCTCGCGCCTCTCGGTTCTGATGGTACTATCGAGATCGGCACGATGTTCGATGAGTCGCTGATGGTCCGGTCGGATACCTTCGCGAAAGCGTACAAAGCCAGCCGTCAGGCTCTTTACAATGACGACCTCGGCGCGATCGTCGAATACTGGAACGGCATCGGCGAACTGGTGCCCGCAACGATCGATGAAGTGGCTTACGGTTCATTGCTGAATAACTTCGATGAGTTTTTCACGGCGGAAAAAGGAAACCTGCTCACGGGCGAGAATTCGGCGCTTTCGCTGGAATCCATCGAACGCGCAGCAAACCTTTTTGAAAACATGGTAGACCGCAACGGACAATCGATCTACGTCGTTCCGGA
>CAZRGJ010000214.1:0-5306 GCA_964599445.1 uncultured Planctomycetaceae bacterium
AGACGCACTCTGGTTTCCTTCAGGAACTGGAAAAGACGATCGATCGCGTCTCTTTTTTCGCAGAAGATCTTCCACCGGTTTTCGTCAACCAGCCCCACACGGTACCCGATTTCCGTGAGCCTCCGATCCGCATTGTCTCCGCGAAGGCGCAGACGGTGTTCTGCACGGCTCGTGAACATGCGGTAGGGTTCGTCGACCCCTTTCGTGACCAAATCATCCACCATGACGCCGAGATACGCCTCATC
The DNA here is from genome assembly GCA_964599445.1 of uncultured Planctomycetaceae bacterium. GTDB lineage: Bacteria > Planctomycetota > Planctomycetia > Pirellulales > Thermoguttaceae > RGIG3701. Next base: position 246 of record CAZRGJ010000214.1, read on the forward strand.
GCGTCCCAGCACGATCGGATCCTGCCCGCTGAGAGACCGGACGGCATTCGCGGCCGCAAGAAGTCCCTGCCCTGCGGCTTCTTCATAGCCGGTCGTTCCGTTGATCTGTCCGGCGAAATAGAGCCCCTCCACTGCGCGTGTCTCGAGCGACGGATGAAGCTGTTCCGGCGGTGCGAAATCGTACTCGATGGCGTACGCATACCGCATGATCTGCGCGTTTTCGAGACCGGCGATACTCCGGATCATTTCGCGCTGCACATCGTACGGCAGACTGGTCGAAAGCCCGTTGACGTAGATCTCCTGCGTGTGCCGTCCTTCCGGTTCCAGATAGAGCTGGTGACTTTCCTTTTCGGAAAACCGGACGATTTTCGTTTCGATCGACGGGCAGTAGCGCGGACCGGTGGAGTTGATCTGGCCGGAGTACATCGGGGCGCGGTGAAGATTCTCGCGAATGATCTCATGAACACGGGCGTTGGTACGGGTGATCCAGCACGGGATCTGCTCGACGGTCAGCGTTTCGCGCAGGAAAGAGAACGGGACCGGGACGTCATCTCCGGGGTGCATCGTGAGTTTCGCATAGTCGATCGTTCGGCCGTTCAGACGTGCGGGAGTACCGGTTTTAAAGCGTTCGATCCGGATCCCCAGATTCTCGAGCGACGCGGTGAGCCGATCCGCCGGCATGTCGCCAGCACGGCCCCCAGGAAACTGATTCGGGCCGAAATGCAGGATGCCTCGCAAAAACGTGCCGGTCGTCAGGATGACGCGGGGTGCTTCGTAGACTTCCCCCAAAAGCGTGCGGACTCCCGTGACGTACGGTTTCCCGTCAGGACGGGTCTCGGTAAGGATCTCCTCGACAAGCTCCTGATGAAGCTCCAGATTCTCCGTGTTTTCCAGTCTCTCCTTCATCGCGAACTGGTACGCTTTTTTGTCTGCCTGCGCTCGCGGACCATGCATCGCAGGACCTTTCGAGCTATTGAGCATCCGGAACTGGATCCCCGTTTCGTCGATGATCTCCCCCATCAGGCCGCCGAGTGCATCCACCTCGCGCACGATCTGCCCTTTCGCCACGCCGCCGATGGCCGGATTGCAGCTCATCTGCGAGATGGTGTCTAGATTGGAAGTCAGCAGAGCAGTCTTGGCTCCGAGACGTGCAGCCGCGGCAGCCGCTTCAGCACCAGCGTGTCCGCCGCCGACGATAAGGACATCAAATTTCATGGGAAAACCTCTGAAAAAGGAAAGTGGACCCGAAAGGGAAATTTCTCTTTCTCCATTTTACCCGAATTTCAGATTTTTTCAAGGAACCGCTCAACGATTTTTGAAGAAAGAAACGGAAATCGGATGCTTTTCTTCACTCTTTCAGGACTCCGCCCGCCACGACAGGAAAGAAAGTTCCAGGGGGAACTCATCTTCGACTTCAATTTTGATCATTGAGAGTACTGAGAGTGCGGAATTTCTGCAGAAACACAAAGAAAGACCGCAAACCGCGCGGAAGATGGCGTATCCGCGCGATGACGCAGAAAACGCAGCTCGCTGGCCGCTCCGTTTTTAGAGTACGCGTCCGGACTTTCAGCCTCCCCTTTTAGGGGAGGGGGACCACCACAGGCGGTGGAAGGGTTTCGGGCGTTTTTTTATGGACTTGAGGTTTCCGAAACGTCCGCCTAACCACCCCGTCTTGCTGTGCGAGCCCCCCTTTTTAAAAGCGGGGTATTTTCCGGATAGAACAAAACGAAAGCCGAATCGAATGGATCCGGCTTTTCATTTTTTATGCTGAATTTATGCTGAAATCGATGAAGGAGCGTGCTTTCTCAGGCCAATGCGCCTGTTTTGCGCAGAAAACTCACTCTTCAGAGGTTTCCATCGAGATGCCGCGGCCAAGACGTTTACGCATTCCACCCTGCGGAGCCGCGTCGATCATGTGGGAGGTGTCTGCCGCGGAATAGGCAAGCAGATGCTCGCGGATCTGATCCTGCTCCACAGGAGTTCCAAGATGGTCTACCGCGTCCGCGACGCCTTCGAGGACGGAACGTTTGACGCCCTGACGGATCCAATCGAAAAAGTTCATGGTCTTTCCTTTTCTTCCCTGAGTCGATTTTATGTTTCCAGCGATTTCCCAAATCGCACGCAGTCTGGTTCAGAATTTCCGGAGGGATCTTTCTTTTTTCCTCTTTTTGTTCCGGACGGCCGCGCACCGCGGACGGTCAAAAAATGGAAATTCCAATCAGTATGCTTCTATTTTAGCAGACTTTTGTGTTTTGTAAAGAGCACCCCAGGGGCAAACTTTAACGAAAATACAAAAAAAATGAAAAAAACCAAAAAAAGCCATTCCGGAGAGGCGGATTGCGAAAATATTGGGGATTAAGGAGTTCCGAAAATGAGGGAAAGTTGGAAAATTTGGATAAAATTTAATGAAAATGACAAAAAACTTAAAGAAAGTTGGTCCATTCCCTTTTCTAAATCATGAAAATATGGTATAATTCCGGTAGCTTTGACGGTAGTGCGGTCAAAGTATTCAGTACTTGATTTTGGAAGGACGAAGAAATGGCGGAGAAAAACCGAACCGGATTTTGGATCATTGGGGTGTGGGGCGGAGTCGCGACGACGGCAGTCGTTGGACTTTTGAATCTTCAGAAGCAGCTGGTACGTCCGATCGGGCTGACGACGGAACTCCCGGACTTTGCGAATGTGAAGGGGATGCCTGTGTGGACGGATTTTGTTCCGGGCGGGTACGAGATCCGCGATTTCTCTTTTGGTCAGGCGGCCGACGAGCTGACGGAACAGCGTGCACTGGAATCCTCAACGGCATCGCAGGTCCGTGCTGAGCTGGAAGAGCTGGATGCACGGGTCCTTCCGGGATTTCTCGCCAACAGCGGGAAGGTCGTCGAGGCGATGGCGGACCGGAAACGGGAAGAGACGCTGACGCCGCGCGAAATGCTTTCTGCGATGCAGGCAGACATGAAGGCGTTTGCGGAAGAGAATCAGCTGGAGCACCTGATCGTGGTGAACCTGATGTCTACGGAGCCGGTCTGCGAGTATTTTGAGGAACAGACGATCGCGAAACTTCCCAAAGCCGAACAGGCGAAACGCAGAAATGAGTGGGAAAATTGGGACGCATTCTGTGCGCTCCTGGACACGTCGGCAAAATCTCCGGTCCCGGCCAGTACGCTTTACGCGGCGGCTGCAATGGAACTGGGATACGATTTCGTGAACTTCACGCCGTCGCTTGGCGCAACGCCTCCCGCATTTGAGCAGCTTGCCGAGAGAACCGCGTCGCGATTCTATGGAAATGACGGCAAGACCGGCGAAACACTGATGAAAAGTGTCCTGGCTCCGATGTTTGCGCACCGCAATCTCCACGTGATGAGCTGGGTGGTGCACAATATTTTTGGAAACCGCGATGGGATCGTACTGGATGACCCGCACAACAAAGCGACGAAAGTTTCGAGCAAGAATCATCTGCTGGAGCAGATCCTGGGCTATCCGCCGCAGACGCTCGTGACGATCGAGTACATCAAAAGCCTCGGCGACTGGAAAACGGCCTGGGACCATATTCATTTCCAGGGTTTTCTCGGGACACCGATGACGCTTCAGTTTACCTGGCAGGGCTGCGATTCCCTTTTGGCCGCACCGCTGGTCCTGGATCTTCTCCGACTGACGGAACTTGCCCGCCGGCGTAATTTTACTGGAAGAATGGATTTCCTCGCGTGCTTCTTCAAAAGCCCGATCCGGGTGGAAGAGCAGAGCTTCGTACGCCAGTTTGAGGAACTGGAAGATTGGCTCCGTGAGGAATAGGATTCGGAACGTGTGCGTTTCGGCAGACTGCGGACCGTGCGAATATTTGGGCGTACGGATCCCGGGGCTCTCCAGGCTGAAAATGAACGGCACGAACGCCGGGCAGAAATCGTCAAAAAAGAACGTCAGGCATGAAGCCGGTTCGGAACTGACGGAGCCGCCGCACGCAGCAGAAGCCGGAGACCGATCCGGCAAAGGACAGAAACACACGTTCCCCAAATGAAAAACGTGAATTTTATGAACAAGAAACGCTCAAACCGCCCGAGTCGCGGGCATGGTTCGATTGAAGAAGATTTCGTTTTTGAAGAAGTCTCGATGGACGATACGCCGAAAGCGGAATCTGTTCGGCGTCCGGGCCGCAAAATGACGGAAAAGAAAGAGGCCCGTCCCACGGAAGAGATCTGGGACGACACCGAGATCGTTTCCGAAAAAGAGATCGATGCGATGGTCGCGGGATCCATGAATGCACAGCCGAAAGCGAAAAGCGGCCGTAAAAGCCGGCAGAAGAACGCGCGTGCGCACATTGCGTCCAATCCGTCCGTGAATCCGATGCAGGCCAAAACGGTCCTGGTCGGCGGCGTGAAGGTGGCGAATACGCGGATCCATCTTTCCGTGGAAGAAGAAATGAAGTCCCGCGGGATCAAAAAACTCCCGCAGGGAGTAAGTGCAGTGGACCTTGCGATCCCGTCGTACGACAGTGTCGTGACTTCGGCGGAACGGCGTCCTCTGGACTGTGCGCTTTACCGGGAATTCCAGGACGGCGAACTCTCTCCGCTAGATGAAATGATGCGCAGATCTCAGGAAAAGTGCGCCAAAAACAAGAAATCGGCCCGCAAGGAAAAGGACGGAAGCAAAGGGAAAGCCAAAGCGGATGAAAAGAAGTCGGCGAAGGACGAAAAGTGCGAAAAGTCCGCCAAATGCGAGAAACCCTCGAAGTGCGGGAAGTCCGTAAAGGAAGAACAGTCCGCGAAAGACGAAAGATCCGGGAAACAGGAGAAGGTCTGCGGGAAATCCGGCAAACCGGAAAGAGCCGAGAAATCCGAAATGTCGACCAGGGGTTCCCGCAAAGAGAAGAAACTTCGGGCTGCGCATGAAACGGAAGCCGGAATCTGTTCGGCTATGCCGGTCAGCGTGCTCCCGGGAACTGCGGTTTCTGCGGTGCCGATGCCGGGCGTCGTTTACCCGCAGGGCGTTCCGTTTGTTCCGGGTCAGCCGATGGCAGGTCAGGCGATGCCCACATATGCAGGATACCCGGCGGGAACGATGAATCCT
>CAZRGJ010000215.1:0-5265 GCA_964599445.1 uncultured Planctomycetaceae bacterium
CGCAATGTTTTTCCGGGGACGCTCCAATTGCCATCAGCTTTCGCTGCTCGTGACGCTTTACGCGCCCTCGCACGTCATTCGGAGCGGCTGGGGGATCCGAAACCGCGAGAGCGGGAGCGAAAATTCGTTCGGCTCCGAGAAGGAATGGTTCGCTGCCGTCGGTTCCGAGTGGGTGAACACGAAGGTTCTGGATGCCGAGATCGGCCGCCGGATCGTGACGGTCCGCGAGACGAAAGACGGGGAATGGTTCCTCGGAGCAACGAACGGATCCCGTCCGCATACTTCAGCCATTTCGCTTTCCTTCCTCAAACCGGACCGCGACTACGAGCTTCAGCTTTGGACAGATGCACCAGATCCCATCGGAGAATTTTGCGGAACGGTGAAGACTGTCCGGACAGTCCGTTCCACGGATCGCCTTGACCTGCCAATGGCAGGAAACGGCGGTGCCGTCGCTCGATTCATCCCGAAATGACGTTTTCCTTTATGTGCCGGAGCGTTTCGTTTTTCGTTTCCGCTCCGGTCCCATTTTTCCTTTTATGTACCGATCAGGTTTGGCTTTGACTCATTGGCCTTTGATTCAAACAGGAAATTTTTATGCAGAATATCCAGAAAATTTGTGTGTTCCTTGCTGCCGTGTGGTTTTTTAGCGGGACGTTTGCTTTTTCGCAATATTTCGATCAGGATCCTGGAACGCCGATCTATGGTCCGCCGCTTACGAATGAAGATCTTGTCGGCAAGGTGGTCTACATTGAGTACTGGGGGATCCATTGCGGTCCGTGCCGTGCTGCGTTTCCGCATCTGATAGAGTGCCAGGCTGCATATGGACGAAGCGGCGGTTTTGTGCTCATCGGAAGCCATCTTCAGGAGCCGTCTCCGGAAGTCGCTGAATATTTGCGCTCCGTGAACTGCAATTTCACGAACTACCAGCAGTACCGCTGCCCGCTTGCCCCGCCGCAGGCTGGAGGGATCCCGCAGGCGTATCTTCTGGATTGCCGTGGACAGCTTGCCGCCAGCGGTCATCCGAATGAAGTGCTTCCGAAGGTCGGGCCTCTGGTTGAGGAAGCAGTCCAGCACCGCCGTCTGATGGAGGGATTCAATCCGGCGATGCTCGTGGATCTTCCTCCGGAATTTCAGAAACTTCCGGTACTTTTTACTGCGGAAAAGTCCTGGAATGCACCGATGAAACAATTGGAGAAAAAAGGCCGAAAGAGCGACGAAGCAAAAGCCGTCCTCGAAGGCCTTCGCTCTGCCATTGACGAGGAGATCGAATCTCTGGCTTCCGAGCGTAAAAAGAAACCGGTGGAGACACTTTACCGGCTGACGCGCCTTTCCAAAAATCTGAAAGGTCTGCCGCAGCTCGAAAAAGTGAATGCACTCGGAAAGAAGGCGCAGAAAGTGCCGGGCGCGAAGGAAATGCAGAAAGTCTGGGTCCAGATGGAGACCTTCCAGAAAAAATGCCAGGCTGGGAAAATGAAGCCGGCGGCTGCGCTGAAGGAAGCAAAACGAATCGCCAAATCGTTCCGGGAAGCATCGGAAAATGAAGATTTCCACAAATCGGTCCGCAGCGAGATGGAAGCGATGGCAGAGAAGATCGAAAATCAGATCGCGGCGCAGGGGTGAAGTCCCCGACGGGCTGATTTTCAGGTGCGCGATGTGTGCGGGACGCACAGTGTGCGTGATTTTCAGCAGGAGTTTCAAGATGCAGACGAGACGTTCAGTGTATTCTCTTTCCTCCGGATTTGAAGCCGAGAGGAGCCTGTTTTTCGGCCTGATGCATTTTTCAGGTCCAAGGCGTTTTCCTGTCCTGGGATTTTTGACCGGGAGTGTGTTTTTGCTTTTCTGTTTCTCGACGGTCTGCGTGGCGCAGTCTGAAAGAGAAATGACGGAAGCACGGACGCAGATGGTCGAACGCGAGCTGGTTCGGGCCGGTATCCGCAATCCGGATGTCCTTGCGTCGATGCGTTCCACGCCGCGTCACCGATTTGTGCCTCAAAAGGTTCGCCCGCAGTCCTACGAAGAACGTGCTCTTCCCATTGGCTACGGACAGACGATCTCGTCGCCGTTTGTCGTCGCGAGCATGACGGAAGCACTTGATCCGCAGCCGGATGACCGTGTCCTTGAGATCGGAACCGGCTCCGGATATCAGGCGGCCGTGCTTTCGCCGCTGGTGAAGGACGTTTACTCGATCGAAATCGTGACGCCGCTGGCTCGTCAGGCAATGCGGACGCTGAAGGGGATGAAGTACTCCAACGTTCATGTTCGTGCTGGCGACGGCTACGCCGGATGGCCGGAGGCTGCTCCGTTCGATAAAATTATCGTGACCTGCTCACCGGAATCTCCTCCGCCGGCACTCGTGGAACAGCTGAAGGACGGCGGGATGATGGTCGTGCCGCTTGGGGAACGCTATGCGCAGAATCTCTGCATTTTGAAGAAAGACGGAGATCGGCTCATCCAGATGCCGATCCGGCCGATCCTTTTCGTGCCGATGACCGGGGAAGCGGAAGAGAATCGGGAAGTCCTTCCTGATCCGGCTAATCCGATCCTCCTGAATGGGGATTTTGAGAGCGTCATGGTCGGAAAGAAGAGCGAGATCGAAAAAATGCCCGAACGCCGTGCGAGTCTGTTCGAGGAAGGAGACGTCCTGGAAGACGGAAGTTCGGCGGATGGACTGGAGGAATTCGGCGAGGAGGAAGAGGTCGGCGACCGTCAGCTGGAAGAATTTGCGGAGGACTATTTCGATGAAACGGATGATCGAACGGCTCGGAAAAAAATCGCAAAAGCATCCTTCGAGCTCCTGATCCCGGAGGTCTGGTGTTATTTGCGTCAGGCTCAGATCGAACGGTACGATACGGGAGAGGGAAAGTACTGTCTCCGATTTCGGAACAAAAAACCGCAGGTCCTTTCTCAGGCGTGCCAGGGGATCGGAGTGGACGGACGCGAAGTGACGGCACTGCGATTCCGGATGAAGATCAAGGGCGAAAAACTCGTTCCGGATCTCGTTCATGGAATGAAGCCAGGCGTCTACATCATTTTCATCGATGAGAAGCGGAATACAATCCGAAGCTCCATCCTCGGCGGCTGGCGCGGGTCGTTTGACTGGCGAACGGTCTCGTTCTCCATGGACGTTCCGCCTGCTGCGCGTGAAGCGTGTGTTTTCTTCGGTCTTCACGGCGCGTGCGGGACACTATGGCTTGACGATGTGGAAATGGAAGCCGTTCATTAAGGAAAAGCAATTTTCTGTATGGTGAAAAAAACTTCCGCGTCTGGAAACTTCAAATTTCCGGACGCGGGAATTTTAGTGGACGGAGGAGACCGCCGAGTCTCCTTTTTTATGGCATGGTCCTGGACCGTGTTTCGGATCTACTCATTTTTTCGGCACCATTCTTCGAAACCCATCTCGCGTTCTTTTTCCGCCGTGTTTTCCACGTCATTTTCCAGACGGGTACCTTCCGGGAGCGCGTACATTTTCTGACGATTGCGCGCAAATGCTGCATTTTCCCGACTGGAAAGGAAATAGAGGATCAGCGAGAGGAAGAAAAGACCGCCAAATGTCGTTCCGCCGAGTACGTAGAACCAAAAAAGGTCCGGGGCGTAAATCGTACTGATGGTCTGTTCCGGGATCCCGCCGATCAAAAGCGGCGCAAATCTGCGAATCTTCTTTCCTTCTTCATTTTTCCCGTTTTCATAGCTCCACGTGTTGAAGAAAAATGCCGGGACTTTCAGCTCCGCATAGTATCCTGTGCTGCTCCCCGGCTGAATACCGTCCGGAAGTGCCGGAACGAGGACCACGACGGGGGACTGCGGAGTCTCATCCGGGAAAAGGAAAAGCTCGAAGTAGTGCGTGATGCCGAATCGCTGATTGATGTCCGGATCCTGGACCCGGATCGCGTCGATCCTGCGCACGATACCTTTCAGGAAAAAGAAGTTTCCCCGTTCCTTCACAGGCTGCCGAAAAATCGGCCCGACTGAACTGTAGCGTTCCGGTTTCTTGCCGTCTTCGCGCGTTTGGGTCTGGGCATAGTCGATCTGCTCGAAATATTCGTCCGGCGCATTTTCCTGAACATCCGCGACGATTTTCTTCAATTTTTCCTGCGGCATATGGAAGACCGCGTTCATCATCTGGTAGAAACACTCACGGTTTCGGAGGGCGAGCCGGGTGTCGTTCGACTCGCTTCGAAGTGCGTTCTCCGGAAGTTCTTCCCGATCCAAGTCGTCAAAAAGTCCCCAGTCGAACCCCGCCTCGCTCAACAGTGTGTCCGGATACCAGGCCAGACGGTTTCCGATCATGAAAAGCGGGCAGAGTGGAACGGTCTTTCCCTCCGCGTTTGGAGCCGGAGCCGGAACGTTTTCCGCTTCAGGTCCTTTTTTCAGGAAGAGTGCCGGAAGACCAACACGCGGCGGCGGATCCAGTGCTCCCGGTTTCTGAAGTGCCCGGGGAAACTGACGGCAGAAAAGCGTGACCTTGCGTCCATCATCCAGCACCATCCGGCACGTAAAATACGAGGAGAGGCCGTAGCGGAACGCGACGTTCGTTTCCAGCTCCGTTTTTTCTGCACTCAAAAGTTTTCCCATGATCCAGAAAGCATCAAAACGCCGTGGATTCAGTTCCTCCGTGCTCATGGGATCCAAAGCCGCAAGGTCGCGTTCCGGAAATGCCCATTTTTCAAGGTCTTCAAGCGTGATCCGTTCCTGAAGATGATAGAAAAAGAAGAGCTGGTCTTCTTCGGACTGCCATTCCGTACCGTCAGAGTATCTTCGGCGGAAAGAGTCGCTCACTTCGTAGAGTTTCCAGAAATCCTGGATCGTGTTCAGTTCCGTGACCTCTGGTTCTGCCGGATCGGGCACTTCTTCCGAAGCGGTTTCGGAGGCCGAAATTTCCGTGAAGTCCGTATCCGAAAAATCTTCCAATGCTGCCGGAGGAGTTTCCGGAGCTGCCGGCGAATTGGGAATTTCAGCGGGAGAAAGAAGAATGGCCTGCTCGGAAACCTCCGGGGCCGGATCCGCCAGGTCTGTCGGGAAAAATTCCAGCATGCTGGAGGGATCCTGTGCCTGGAGACTTCCGTACATCATGAAAACGACGGCACAAAAAAACGAAAAAAGAGAAATGGTCAGCCTCATGGGATCTCCTTTCATTTTACGGAATTTCGTGTTTCTGTTTTTCAGCCGGTTTCCCGACGGACTCTCTGCCTGAATTTCAGTTCAACGTTCTGCCTGCCGTTCCGCTCATCCGGCATTTGCTCCCAAGGTTTCCATCACTTCCGCGTG
>CAZRGJ010000216.1:0-5265 GCA_964599445.1 uncultured Planctomycetaceae bacterium
ACCAATTTCATTCTATATAAATCGGACTTCCAAAGTTCGTTCTTGGTAATTTCGGAATCTCAGCCTAAAATTGAAACAGCAGATAGAGCCGGAACTACCGGAATATTTCTGCCTTCGATGTCTCGGGAAGTTCGTAAAATCGGCATCACTTCTCCGGAAGATGGGAAAGATGAGGAAAACGTGACTTTAAATTTTCATCCATTGGGCGATCCTGAGGCCGGGACCGGCCAGGATGAGGCTCAAACTGCATCGATGTCTGCTGAAAAAGATTTTGAAGAACTTTCGAAAAATCTTCCTGCGGAATCGTTTCAATTGGAAAATGGGGTAAATTTTAAATCTGCTGAGATGGATCCAGTCTATTCTTCCTCTGTTTCTGCGGATGCGGACAGCACAGAGTCCCGGAACCCGCGGGTTTCCTCTGTTTCATTGGCCCGAGAGCCGTATGCATATGTGGACCGTGCGATGAATTATCAGGGATTTGCAGCGGAACAAAAGAATAAAGCAAAAGAATGGATGGCTGCGAAAGTTTCACAGCCTGCCGTTTCAGATACCTCGCCTGTTTCGGAACCTTCTGCCGTTTCGGGAGCCGGGAGTGTAAGTTCCGGTTTCGAGACCGAGGCGTATTCTGCACTTCCCGTAGGGGGGGGGAATGGGAATACCGGCGAGAATATGCGGAACGATTCGGCTTTTCCCGAGGGACCGGCCCATGCGCAGAGGGAGTTTTCGCAGGCTCCGCTGAACGAAACGGGAGGAACCTCTGTCTGTCAGATCCCGGGATCTTCAGGAACGCCGGGAACTTCAGGAACGCCGGGAACTGTATGGACCGAAACGCAGTCTGCTTCGGATCCGGGGATCGTTTCTTCGCCGCAGGAAGTACCCTCTCTGCAGAATGAAAATGCGGTCCCTCCGCTGCCGGAAGCACTTCCTGAAACGAATGGGAGTTTCGAGAACCATTCACCGGAAACGCCATCGAGATGGAATGATGGAACGGACGTGCCTCTTCCCGAACAGCAGCCTGTGCGGGAGGAAGACAAGATCCTGGAACAGCTTCCTCCGATCAACACAGAGAAATGGAACGTCAATCAAGATGAAAAAACGCGTTTGATCTCCTGGAGTCAGGTGGATGAATGCCGTGATTTTCCTCCGGTAGAAGAGGAATTTGAAGAGGGGTCGGAAGATGGTTCAGGAGAGGAGGCGGAGCCGGGATCGCTGACGTTTTCCCATTTGGAGGGGACGGATCTGTTTCCATTGCTGGGAGTACCGGAACTCGTGGAGCCGGCAGGACATTTCGGCATTTCCTCTCCGGTGGTGCTTCCTGAGCCGGAGGCAGAAAACAGCAGGAAAAAAGCCGGATCGGAATTTCGTGATTTCCCGCCGGTTTCGGAGTAAACGTCCGGCTCGACAGAGCGGAGCCGGATAAAAAAACGCCCGCCTTCCGGATGCGTCCAAAAAAAGAGGCCGAACTGGAAAAAAGTTCGGTCTCTTTCATTAATTAATGGTATATGCGAGTTCTTTTTGGGGAAGATCATTCCGCCTCGGAGGTCAGAAACAGCTCGCGGTCGCGGGTTCTGCTTTCTCTGTCTGATCTCCGGTAAGGAAAACGCTTTCGATCCTGGAAGCGATGTGCGGCTCCATCATCAGCAGGACATCCTCTTCCGGCTGGATGACCGTTCCTCCTCTTGGAAGTATGAAAAGCCCGTCTCTTCGGATGAGGTAGACCAGGACATTCTCGGGGAGGTCCAGGTCTTTGATCGCCTGACCGGCCGCGGGAGAGTCTTCCGTAATGAAAAACTCGTACACGCGGCTGGAGGAGAGTCCGGTCTCTTCGAATTCCAGCGGAGCGCGGGATCTGGTACGGGCCGCTTCGTCCAGGTCCAGCCATTGGGCGAACTTCATGAGGGATTTGCTCTGGATGAGCACGGAACCGATGACGACGAAAAAGACGAGATTGAAGATCTCGACGGCATTGGCGAACAGTTCCGGACTTTTGTGGAAACTCAGGCATGGAAAGATCGAGAGGACGATCGGTGCGGCACCGCGAATCCCGCCCCATGAGATGAGGAGTTTTTCGCGGAAGTTGAACGAACTGCCGATCAGGGAGACGAAAACGCTCACCGGCCGAGCTGCGAACATGAGGAAGACCGCGAGGACGGCACCATAGAGCGCGATGCCGGGAAGCTGGCTCGGCGTGACGAGCAGACCGAGCGAAAGGAAGAGCGAGACTTGCATCAGCCACGCGATCCCGTCGTGGAAGCGTCCGAGACCATGTTTGAAGAGGAAACGGGAATTTCCCATTGTCAGTCCGCAAACATAGACGGCCATGAAACCGTTTCCGGCGAAAAGTTCACTCAGGCCGTAGGTAAGAAAAACCGTCGCGATCCCAATGACGTAGTAGAGTCCATCGTAATCGAGTTTTGCGTGGTTCATCAGGCGGGCGACATACCGTCCGATGAGGAAACCGACGAGCGTTCCGACGCCGATGCGCAGCGGCATGAGGTAAAAGATGGAGAAGACGGAGGCCGACGGATTCAGGATCAGGTCGATCATGAAGAGCGTCAGGAACGTGGCCATCGGGTCGTTGCTTCCGGATTCGTATTCCAGAATGGGACGGAGATCCCCTTTTAGCGAGGAACTTTGCGAGCGGAAGAGCGCGAAGACGGCGGCGGCGTCCGTCGAGGAAATGACGGCTCCAAGAAGAACGCCGAATTTCCAGTCCCAGTCAAGAAGCCACGTCGCGAAAAGTCCGGTGAGGACCGCCGTCAGCAGGACGCCGAACGTGCTGAGGATCGTACCGGGGACGAGGACTTTTCGGACGGAACTCCACGACGTATCGTACCCGCCGGAGAAAAGAATGAAAATGAGACCGAGCGTACCGATCTTGACCGCGATATCGTAGTCGTCAAACCGGATCTTGCCGATCCCCTCGCTGCCGGCGAGCATTCCGAGGAACAGGATCATTAAAAGGGTCGGGATCTTGACCCATGAAGAGATCTTGCTTGCGAAGATCCCCAGGAAAAGCAGCAGCGCGACGACGGCGTACTGAAACGGAAGTGAGGAAGCAGCTAAATCGAGCATGGGATATTTGCTCCTGAAAATGAGATCCGGATCTTGCGGAAGACCCGGAGGAATGGTTAATTTTCCGGCGTTTCACCGAACAGGTCGAGGAGTTTTTTGGAAAATTCGCGCAGAGCACAGGCACGGTGACTGATGCACGCTTTGATCTCCGGGGAAAGTTCACCGAAGGTTTTATGGTATTCCACGATCTCAAAGAGCGGATCGTATCCGAAACCGTTGGTCCCGCAGCGTTCGGTGCGGATCCTGCCGCAGCAGTAATTTTCGGCTTCCGCGCGGATATTGCCGTCCGGATCGCTCAGCGCAATGTGGCAGACATAGCGTGCGCCGCGTTTTTCTTCCGGAACGCCGTCGAGTTCCTGAAGAAGCCGGTCATTGTTTTTCTCATCGTCGTGTTCTTCACCGGCGAATCGGGCAGAATAGACTCCCGGGCGTCCGTCGAGAGCTTCGACTTCCAGACCGCTGTCTTCGCCGATGACCCACATTTTGAGCACTTCTGCCTGTTCCGCGGCTTTCAGGTGTGCGTTTTCCGTGAAAGTCGTGCCGGTCTCATCCACTTCGATCGCTTCCGGATACTCGGACAGATCGCGGATCTCGAAACCGAGCGGAGCCAGAAGGGCGGTCAATTCTCCTTTTTTCTTTTTATTGCGGCTTCCGAGCACCAGGGGAGGATAGTTGGGATTCCGGGGATAGTCAGATGAAACGGATGCAGGGTCCTGTGCCATGATGAACTCCTTGGGGCGTATTGCCCAATAATAGGAAAACGGAAAAGAATACGACCTTTCATTTTCTCAAAATTTTAAAAAAATGGAAGGGGTAGGAGGGAAATTTTCTGCAAAACTCCCAAAATTTTCTTATTTCCATCTGGAATAAAATACGATTCTGGATATAATGAAAGAAAAATGGGAGTCTGCGGGACGAGATGATTCGGAAAACAGCAGGGAACTGCGAGCCGAAACGGTCTCGGATTTGAAAAAAAGAGACTCTCGTCCTCCCCTTTCCCTCCCCCTCCCATTCCTCAAAATTTTCTTTTCCCTTAATTTTACGAGATCTTTCGAGATCTTCCAAGAAAGGACTGGAATAAAAATGAAATACGTGATGATTTTACCGGACGGCTGCGCGGATGAACCGATCCCGATGCTGGGAGACCGTACGATTCTGGAGGCTGCGCGGATCCCGAACATGGCGCAGATCGCGCGTCAGGGGATCGTCGGCTGGTCGAACAATACGCCGAAAGCGCTGGCGGCCGGGTCGGATGTCGCGACGATGTCTCTGCTCGGATACGATCCGATGGCGTTCTACACGGGGCGCGCGCCGCTGGAGGCTGCCGCGATGGGGATCGAGCTGGGGCCAAAAGACTGGGCGGTCCGGTGCAATCTGGTCACGATCGAGAACGGGAAAATGGTGAGCTTCAACGCGGAGCAGATCACCTCGGAGGAAGGGGCGGAACTCCTCGGAGCCGCACAGGAACGTTTGGGAAGTGAAGCCGTGACGTTCTTTTCCGGAGTGAGCTACCGAAATGTCGTCCGGTGGCGCGATCTGCCCGACTCCCCTGCTCCGTTCGGAGAGGAAACCCGCACATTTGCGCCGCATGACTACTCGGATTCCAGCATTCTTGCCGTTCATCCGCAGGGGCCGGGAAGTGTGGAGCTGACGAACTTGATGAGTGAAGTGCATCGGATCTTTTCCGACCATCCGGTAAACCGCCGGCGTATTGCGAACGGGAAAAAGCCCGCGACGGACGTGTGGCTCTGGGGACTGGGGCGGAAACCCGTGATGCCGACGTTCGTAGAGCGTTTCGGGAAGACCGGCGCGATGATCACGGCCGTGGATCTCCTGCGCGGACTGGCGGTCAATCTGGGGTGGGACAGCATCCCGGTGGAGGGCGCGACGGGATTTTTCAACACGAATTTCAAGGGAAAGGGAGAAGCGGCAGTCGCGGCACTCGAGAAATACGATGTCGTCTGCGTGCACGTCGAAGCGACCGACGAAGCCGGGCATGACGGCGACCCGAAAATGAAGGTCTATTCGCTCGAGCAGATCGACGAGCATATCGTGGGGCCGCTTCATGAGGCTGCGAAAAAGTACGGCGAATACCGTATTCTCGTCACGCCGGACCATCCGACCCCATGCCGTCTGAAGACGCACACGCACCAGAATGTCCCGTGGCTGATGTGCGGGACCGGTTTCCAG
>CAZRGJ010000217.1:0-2678 GCA_964599445.1 uncultured Planctomycetaceae bacterium
GTTCGGGTCGAAGGCGTGACGGCGGCGGCCAAAGAGCAGCCGGAGACGCTTCGGGCACTTCCGGGGCATCGCCATGCGGAAAATTTTAAGCAGACGCTTCTTTATCCGGTTGGCTCACAGGGATTTAGCGGTGCCGGTATCTGGGACCCCGTGCGTCTGGAGATCCGCGACACGATCTACGTTCAGGACCTTTTTATTCAGACATCCTGGCGGGAAAAGAAGATCGCGGTCGATTTTCAGGTCAAAAATCTGACGGACCGGACCGTTTCTTTTCCTGTTTCGGCAGAAGTGGAGGAGACCGACGTCCGATTTGAGCCGAAGAACGTCTCGATCCCGGCAGGCGAAACCGTTTCTTTCCGAATGGAACGTCCGTGGGAGTCTCCGCGTGTCTGGTCTCCGCGCGATCCGCATCTTTACTTTCTGAAAGTCCGGATGGGGGATTTTTTTCAGCATCGGGAACGGTTCGGTTTCCGTGAGATCTGGTGCGATGGCGACGTTTTTGTGCTGAATGGGGTGCCTTTTCATGCTCTGGGGACGGCCTCGCATCCGCACACGGTCACGGTGGAGGGAGACTCGCATACGCCGGCGGTCGAATTTTTCCGGAAAGTGCGGACCGCCAACGTGAATCATGTGCGTCTTCACGCGAACCTCTGGCCGAGGGCGTGGGTCGAGGCTGCAGATGAACTCGGAATGCCGCTGACGCTGGAAGGTGCGTTTTTTTGCTGGGTGAATGCCTACGCCATGAATGATGAAGTCTTTTGGCGGAATTTTGACCGGCACATTCGTGCGATCCAGAAAAAGCATCGAAACAATCCGTCGTTCTGTTTCCTTTCGATGTGCAATGAGGTCCTTCACTGCGGCGGGGAACGTTACTGCGCGAACGTTGAGCATCTGCTTGCTGAGGCAGGAAAGTCGGCGAAAATTTTCGACGCGACCCGTCCGATCTCATTCGACGGCGACATGGATCCGGAAGGGGCGGCAGATGTCGTGAATCCGCACTATCCGATGGACTATGCAGGGATCCGTCCGGGCAATGAAGACCATGAGTGGCCGCAGGATTGCTGGTGGATCGAAAATGGAAAATTCATGGCGTGCTATCCGGGGGCGTTTTGGAAATGGGACCGGGAAAAACCGCTTTATTTTGGTGAGTTTCTCCACATTCAGCACTTCACGGACTCAAATCCCTACTCTCTGGTCCTCGGCGATGAGGCGTATGGCAGTTCGGTTGCGCAGGCCCGGGCGAAGGCCAAAACATGGCGGATGCAGATCCCGGCGTACCGTGCGGCCGGCGTGACGGGATTTTGCCCGTGGACGCTGACGGAATTCAGTCCTGCTCCGTCGATGGATTCTCCGGAAAATGCGCGTTTTGCTGCCGTTCAGGATTCCTATGAGCCGGTCATGTTTGCGCTGGAACCGATCCCGGCGGAATATTTTGCCGGCGAGCCTGTCTCCATGAAATTCTGGCTTCTGAACGACACGGATGCGGTTCGGGACGTGAGGCTGGACGTTTCACTCGGCACACAGACGCAGAACATTACGCGGCGGCTGCCTCCCGCTGGACGGGAACCCGTTTTCCTGACCTTTTCTGCAGAAGCCGGGACCGGTGATGGAGCGAAACCAAAGGGGGACTCAGACGCACGAGCTGATGGCCTGACGCAGACCGTGAAGGTCCGCCTCACGCACACCGTCGTCCCGTGCCCGGGAAAACCAGAATGGGATCCCGACCATTTACTGACGGGGAAACTTCTTCCTCCGGGCGAAGACCGTTTTTTCCTCCGGACGGGGTACGTAGAGCGGGAATTTCCGATTTTTATTGAGGAGCATCAGCCGCTGGGAACCCGTGAAAGTACGGAAGAACGGCAAACACTCGGCTTCATCGGAGATCCGGAAACCGCGAAATTTCTGGGAGCGCGTTGGCTGAAAGACCTTGCGGATCCGCAGCTTGCGGAGATCCAGACGCTTCTGATCGGCAAAAATCAGCTGAGCCGTCTTTTTCCGGTTCCTGAACGGAGAGCCGAGCCGGGACAGGCGGAGCCTCTGACCGTCGGGATGGATGGAAATCGTACGCGGCTTCATGAATTCCTTGCCGTACCTGGCTGCCGCGTCGTCGTGCTTGAGCAGGAGACGTACCCGGCAGGGCTTTTCCCGGTCTCGCTTTCTGAAACGAAACTTTCCGATCCGCGCAACACGGAGTGGACGTTCTTTCCGTCTGCCGTTCCGTTCCATTACCCGCAGGATTACGCATTTCGGCCGGACGGGCAGACCGTACGATTCGGCGGTCTACGGGGTTTCCAGTACTGCCCGATCCTGCATTTGGGAAATTTGAGCCTCTGCCAGCTTCCCGTCGAAACGCACTTCCGGACCAGCCCGTCGATGCGCAATCAACTGTTTAGGCTGATTCAGGACTCGGTATCCGAACCGGTTCATGCTCCGGAGGTTTGTGTCCTGGATCCATCTGGAGTGCTCCAGAATGCGTTTGCCGCACTGAATGTCCCGTTCTGTGAATTCGGGACGCATACGCATTGCGTGAAACTGAACTGTTCGGCAGAATCCGGTGTTTCCGAGACTCCGACTGCCGAGGATGACGCACGGTTTCCCGAAAAGCTGGTTTTTGTCCACGCGGATTCGGAACCGATCGCGCCCGCTGCGGGAGAGCTTTTCATTCTTTGCGGAGCTGA
>CAZRGJ010000217.1:2688-5264 GCA_964599445.1 uncultured Planctomycetaceae bacterium
ATCAGAAACACTCCATTCTGTCGGGGATCCTGGACTTTACGCTGGTCCATCCGGCGATCTCTACTGGCTCGGAGACCGTTCCGGCCTGACGAGCCGGCAGAAAACGCCGATCCAGAAAATCTCGGACTGGCATCTGGTCGAGTATGTGCCGGACTGCGCGAAACGGGAAACGTTTCCTGAAATCTCTTTCCGTGAATTTAAGCCGAGCAGAGAAAAAGGCATATTCCGTACAGATGAATTTTACTGCGGAGTCCAGATCGCGCTGGAGACGCCGTTGAATGTGCCTTCCGGCTGGTACTGGCTGGAGATCGACGGCATGGGAAGCACTTTGGCCGGAGTTGGCTGCATTCTGGAAGCCAGCGTCAGCGAAACACTTCAGGGAACCGTGGAACTCGACACGAAATGGAGCAAAAAAGGACTTCTGATCCGGATCCCGGAGAAAGTCGACGCGGATGCTTCCGCAGCCATCCTGAAGCTCGATTTCGTGAACGACCTCTGGGATCCCGTGACGCGGGAGGACAGAAATCTCCATTTCCGCGGAGTTCAGCTGATTCCGTGCCGAAAGGCGGGGACGTTCACGACGACGCTCGCGCCGGCATGTGCCGTCAAAGTCGCTCCCAATTTTGTTGTGGACTGCGTGAAATGGTTTTCGCCGGAATTTCCGACGGACCGTGCTGCCCGGTATGTGCTGGGAGTACTTCAAAGTGTCGGAGTTGAAATTCCCTGGAAACCCAGTTCCGCGTGCATTTCAGCGGAAGATTGGGATGAAAAGACTTCCTCGCTCTGGAATCTTCAGAAATCGGGAGACATGCCGATTCTTTTCATCGGCACGAACGGGATGGTTCAGAAACGGGTCGTTTTCGGTAAGAGTGGGAGATTTGCCTTTTCGCTGAACGCGTACGGGACGTCCTGCGAAGGCGTTTTCCCGCATTTGCGTCTTCTCATAGATGGGGAGACCGTGGGGGAATTCCTGATCGATTCGGCGGAAATGAGAAACTATGCGCTCCGTGCGCCGATTCAGATCGAGGCCGGAGAACATGAGATCGCGCTTGAGTTCCACAACGACCACTACATTCCGTCACCGGATCCCGCGATTCCGCATCAGGATCGAAATGTCCGGCTTGGTTCTCTCCAGATCTTCCTGGAAGACTGACCGGACGGCCGACCGGGACTGCGAAATGTTCGCTGTGGTCGGGAAAATCCGAAAAAGCCCTCAAAAACGGAATGTTTTCGGTTCTGGTGAACTTTTCCTTTCGGCTGACCGTAAAAGAAATGTGTGCATACGTAAAATTTTTTCATTTTAGACCTCATTCAGCACAAAAGAAAGTGCACAGGAACCGTTCATGAACGAAGAAAAAATGAATGCCGGAAAAGTCGTTTCCATCAAGGACTTTCAGCAGTTGATCCGCGATATGTATTTCGAAAAAGACGCAGCCCGCGGAGCGGAAGCGACGTTTCTCTGGCTCATGGAAGAGGTGGGTGAGCTGGCGGCGGCTCTGCGTGAAGGAACGCAGGAAGAGCTGGCACTTGAGTTCGCAGATGTTCTGGCGTGGCTCACGACGATCGCCAATGTGCGGGGCATTGATCTGACGGAAGCTGTCCGCGCGAAATACGGCGACGGATGCCCTGGCTGCGGGCAGTATGTCTGTACGTGCCCAGATTCGGAAAAACCGTAAACTCCCGTCTCTTTTTATTCGTGGAGGAATCCCCCAAATGAAAATTCATTTCGCCTCGGACCGCCAGATACGTTCCGGCTTCCCCATTGGGGAAAAGTTGGCCGGCAAAACAGCGCATTCCGTTTTGCGGACAAATTCAGTTTTCCGCTTCGGCATGGTCTGTTTTTTCATGCTGTTTTGGACGGGATTTTTTGGGGAAATGTGTGCTGGAGAACCGCCCGAGGCAGCGGAACCTGCCTCTGCTGAAACAGTTTCTTCAGAGATCCCTTCTCCGACTTTTTCTTCCGGGATGGTTTCTGAGGAAAATGGGACTCCCGAGATGGTGCCCGCGTACTCCCCGCAAATGGCGAGGACCGGAAGTTGGGGAGAGTCGGATGTGCAGATCTGTGCCGGGATCATTTCTTCGCCGGGATCGGGAGACTCTCCGGCGCGTGTCGGCGTCTGGAAACCGGGCCGCTGGACTCCGTTTCGGGTTCGGATCGCTCCGAAGGATGCCGAAGGCATTTTTCGGGGACGGATCGTTCTGGAACTGAGCGATTCGGATGGCGTCACGGTTTCGACGGAGCAGAATGTATGCGGTGCACTCCCTCTGACGGCGGAGATCTGCGGACTGCCGGGGAATTCAACGACAGAATACACTCTGAAAATTTTCGAGATCCCGAACGATCTGATTACGGAAACCGGTACGGAGACTTCCGAAAAAGTCCGTTTGTCTTCCGGGACTTCTCAGCCGGTTTTTCAGACGACGCGGCCTCTTGACGGAGCACTTGCCGAAACAAAGGGGACGATTTGGGTCGTTGGGCCTTCGGATGCCGGATTAGAGGCCGGCGTTTCGCAGATCCCGGCGGTCGGCGATCTGAAACCGAAGGTGATCCGGTTCGCATCTGCCGAGGATCTTCC
>CAZRGJ010000218.1:0-5247 GCA_964599445.1 uncultured Planctomycetaceae bacterium
ATTACGGTCGCCGCCGGCGTTTTGGATCCCAAAACACACGATCTGGAACTGGTCAACGCCGGACACGTACCGCCGATGCTCTGCCGGCCGAACATGAAGCCGCAGGCTTTGAAAATGGAACGGACGTTCCCGATCGGTGTTTTCCCGGACTCCACATTCCCCGTCATTCAGCTTCGGCTCCAGCCCGGCGACACGCTTTTCTTCTTCACGGACGGCGCAACGGACGGGATCAACAAAAATGCGGAAATGTTCGGAATGGACCGGCTTTGCGAATGCTGGACCCCATACCGTTCGACGATCCAGGAGCAGGGAGACGCCCTGATCCAGGCAATCAGCGATTTTGTCGGTGACGTTCCCTACGCGGACGACATCTGCGTCACGGGGATCCGGCGGAAACTTTAGCCGAAGGAGCCTTTCATGTCCTCGACAAAGTACCTGAAACCGGAAGTCATTGCGGGCATCAAAAGACTGGATCTGCGCGCAAAATTCATCGTGAAGGGATTTCTGCAGGGACTGCATTCCAGTCCATTTCAGGGATTTTCCGTAGAATTCAGCGAGCATCGCCGCTATGCATACGGGGACGATCCGCGGGACATCGACTGGCTTCTCTACGCACGGACGGACAAATACTATGTGCGCAAATTTCAGGCCGAGACCAACCTCACCGGCTATCTTGTCGTGGATCAAAGCACGTCGATGGACTATACGTATCGGCAGGAAGTCACGAAATTCGACTACGCGATCTGTCTGGCGGCCGCGCTGGCGTATCTCATGATCCATCAGCGCGACCCTGTCGGTCTCCTGACTTTCGATGAAAAGATCTGCCGAAGTATCCGGCCTGCGTCGCGACCTTCCCAGCTCGCAGCGATCCTCTCGACGCTCTCCCGCCTGACTCCGGACGGAAAGACCGACATCGCGAAGGCTCTCAATCAAACGGCTGCGATGCTTCGGCATCAGTCGCTCGTGATGGTCCTGAGTGACCTTCTGACCGGGGAGGAGGCCGTTCTGGAGGGACTCCGAAAGCTGAAATTCGCAGGACACGACGTCCTTCTGATCCACATTCTGGACGAAGCGGAAGTTTCGTTTCCCTTTGACGGTGCGCTGGAACTGGAAGATCCGGAATCCCGCGAGACGCTCCGGATCGACGCCCGGGGATTCCAGGCGGATTATGTGAAACAGATCCGGGAATTTCGGGAACGATACGCCGAAGAATGTGCGAAAATCGGGATCGACTACCTTCCGCTGGACACGAGCATGCCGTTCGACAAAGCGTTGGCCGAGTATCTTTCCAAACGGCGCGGCGCATGATCAGACCATAAAAAACGCCGTCGTGTCGGTGAAACACGGCGGCGTCAAAATTTCCTGTTTCGGACTACTTTTTCTTTCTCAGCACCCACAGTCCGCAGGCTCCAAGGAGAAGCAGAACGACAGAGGCCGGTTCCGGGACCTGCGTCTGGAAACTGCCGTTATTCGCGAAGAACGCAAACGTGAAATCCTGGTCCGTCAGCGTCGAATCGGCCATCGCACTGAAGACGTTGATCAAAAACGTGCCGTCTTCCGTCGCTTCGTAAGAGAGGATCCCCTGCGAATTCGCACCCGTTTCGTCTCCGGCAAGTCCAAGAAGAAGGAAACCGTCGTCTGCCGTCAGGCCTTCGCCGAGCGTCAGTTCAAAAACGCCCACATCGACCTTTTCCATATCGAAATAGCCGAACGAACTGCGCGCACTTCCGTCTTCCGAATCGATCCACCCGCTGATCCAGCCGCCGTTTTCGCCGCCGTCGCTTCCGCCGTACGGAAGATACACGAAATCGAGTGCCTTATCCACGGCCGTCCCGTCGATGGCGGTGAAGGTGGAGAGATTCCACGATCCGTCTTCCTGCGGTGCGGCACTAATGAGATGATTATTGTTGTTGTCGCGCCCGATCGTCAAAAGGATGCCGTCCGTGTTGGCGTCCACTCCCTCGATCTTGAGGTTCCGCAGACCGGTCCCGAGTACCGTGACGGACGCATCGTATCCGGAAGTCCGTTTCGTGAGTGCGCCGGCCGCATTGAGGTACCCGTTTTCCCAGAGGTCCGAGCTGTTGGAGAAGTAGCCGACGGAAATACTGGAATCTTTTTCCTTCCCGTTCTGGTCCACCGTGGCCATATAGAGCGTTCCAGCAGTACCGTTCCAGACCGACTGCGGAATGATGCGGTAATCATTCTGTGAAGGGGTCACGATAGCGTTTCCGTCACTCAGCCCATTACCGTTGGATATAAGGTAGTAGTCCGCGTTATTGTGCGAGCTGATCCAGAAATAGTCGGCCGAGCTTTCAAAATCGAGCGGGAGCGAGGAATTGCTCAGCTTCAGGTTCGCCCCGGCAACGTCACGTCCGGCAGGATCGAAACCCGCGCGGTAAAATCCTTTTTCAGGAGCCTCAAGCGTCGCGCCGTACTCAATGAACGCGAAGTTGAACGCGCCGTGCTGTCGGTCGGACGTTTCCGTATAGACTCTGCCGGACTGCATGTCGTTTGAGTAAATGATGAAGGACTTTCCGTCTTCCGAAACGCTCTGCGAGAAGACGTTGTCTCCCGAGGCTCCCTGGTGAGTTCCGTTGATCATCAGGATACCGTCCGCCGGAGTGTATCCGTCGAGCGTCAGTTTGTACTGGCCGGTCCCGAGCACATCGATGGTATATCCGCTGCCTCCGTAAGCCGCCGCGCGATACGCACTATCCACATTGAAGAAGTTCACGCCGCCGGTGACGGTCCCCGCCGTTCCGTGAGGAATGAAAACGTGGTTCATCGTGTAGTATTCTCCGCTGGCACCACTTCCCGAATTGGTCACCGCTTCAAGGCGGAAGGTGCCGTTCGCGTTATCCTTCGTGCTGGTGATGACGTAATCCGGATTGTACTTGAAGCTGGCTTTTTCCCCTGCGGTCTGCGTGATCGCCGGACTGGCAAGGAGAACACCGTCCATCGGAGTGAAGTTCCCCTCGGCAAAGAACGATTTCAGCTGCGCTGTCGCCTGCTCAGCCGTCAGCACCATCCCTTTTTCCAGCGGCGAGGACTGCGGAAGCAGGAAAACGTTCGTATTGTTCGGGACCTCTTCATCCTTGTCGCTGGCGCGGACCGAGGATACCCACCATTTATTTTTATTCCCGGAGGCATTGTAGTAGACCGCCGCGATCCCGTAGTCGCTGTTGTTGAACGTGTGCGTCCGGAAACCGTCTGCCGTAAACGCGAAGGCAAGATAGTCGTCCGTGTAGAGTTCGTTCCCGTTCTGCAGGATCGACCAGTCCGCGCGGTTGCCGCTGACGGAGATATTGGGCGTACCGACAAGAACGTGATCGTATCGGTTGAGATTATTCGCGTTCCCGCTCGAACCTTCAACTTCCGAAACCTGGATCTGAGTCACGATAGGCGCAAGTTCGGCAGCCGAAAGGTTTTCCAAACCGGCAGATCCACTGGCAAGAGCCGAAAGAACTGCAAGGGGCCATACATTGGAACTGAAATGTTTTTTCATGGGATGATGCTCCGAATTACGGAATCATTTTATAGAGCGAAACGTAAAATATTTTACATTTTGAAGTCTTTCACTTCACACATGAGCTATATGATACCATGAAAGAGATGAAAATCAAGGAAAAAATTAAAAATAGCAATATTTTTGGAAATATTTTAGAAAAAATCTCCCGAATCTAACGACTGCGGGAGATTTAGCTCCTGTGCTCTCTGTGGTGGAGAGTTTTTCGGCTAAAAGTCCCACGCACGACGGCACTCTTCGAGAGCTGTCTGGCTGCCCGCGAAGAGACGACGGCCGTGAGAGGGAAACATTTTGGAAATAGTTCCCCTGCCTTCGGAACCAGTGACCAACGTGAACGGGTTCATGCCTGTGCACGGAAACGCAGTCCGCCCGCCGCGGCTCGCGGCTCTTCAAAAACTTTTTGAGGTTTTTGTGCTTTTCGTGTTCCCCCTTCAGTGTACTTCTGCGGATCTTCTGTGAGTTTAGTGGTTAAGATTTTCGGCTAAAGATTCCACGCGCGACGGCACTCTCCGAGAGCCGTCTGGCTGCCCGTGAAGAGGCCGCGGCCGTGAGAGGGAAACATTTTGAAAATTGTTTCCCTCTCAGACTCTCCCTTCAAAAACTTTTTAAGGTTTTGATGTTTTGAGGTTTTGTATCTGTGTGATTTTCCGGAAAGCCTCTTTCGGCTGAAGTTCAGCATCAAAGAGGAGGGGGAAATCCTTTCCTTTTCCGCGATACGAGAGCCACGTGTGCCCATCGGAGATCCCCCAGAACGTCACGCTCGAGATCCGATCCGCATTTCGCCGGAGGACTTCAAAGGCCTGCGCGTACTTTTCCGCCTGGAGTGCTTCCTGTTCTTCCGTAAATCCTTCCTTCTTCGGTTCCTTTTCCGCTTCCGCCTGCTGCGGAGGACGCCATCCATGGACGCTCATATCCAGTTCCGTGATCTGCACATCCAGCCCAAGTTCCGCGAATGCGTCGATCGACTTTTGAAGTTCTTCCGGTGAAAAATGGTACATATTCCAGTGCGCCTGAATGCCGACGCCATGGATCGGCACACCGTCCGCGAGAAGTTCACGGAGCATTTCGACGGTCTTTCGGCGTTTTTCCGGTGAGATGAGGCCGTAGTCATTGTAGTAGAGCCGGACGTCAGGATCGATCCGATGCGCCATCCGAAACGCCTTGGCAATAAATTCCTTTCCGCAGATCTCGTACCATGGACTGCGCGTCCGGTAAATTTCCGGACCGTAGTCGGAGACCGCTTCGTTGACGACATCCCAGCAGTAGACTTTTCCCCGGAAGTGCGTCAAAACGGCCGTCATGTACCGTTCCAGCCGGGCGTAAAGGGCGTCTTTGGAAAGTTTCTCTCCATTTTCGTCCTGAAAAAACTCCCGCGGTGTCTGACTGTGCCAGACGAGCGTATGCCCGCGGACTGCGAGACCGTTTTCCTGCGCAAATTCCACGAGCACGTCGGCCTGTCGGAAATCGCAGAAGGCATCATTTCGGTAGATCGCCTCCGGTTTCATGCAGTTCTCGGCAGTCAGCGAGTTGAAGTGCCGAAGAATGTGCTCCCGAAATTCCGGCACGCGCAGCTGAAACGGTGAGACGGCTGTCCCGATCTGGAAATCCGGGCTGAAATACTCACAGAGGCGGACGTCCTGCACAAGAGCCTGCGTCTCCGGGCTGTTCAAGCTGTTCAAGCTGTTCAAGCTGTTCAAGCTGTTCGGGCTGTTCGGGCTGTT
>CAZRGJ010000219.1:0-5246 GCA_964599445.1 uncultured Planctomycetaceae bacterium
TGACGGAGATCGTCCCGGAAAGAGAGACGGCGGGGATCAGCCGGAGAAAAAGTGGGGAAAGAAAGATTCTCGTAAAAATGCCGAGAAACAGGCGCAATCGAAATTCAAAAGTGACCTGAATCGTCAGGCTCTTCTACGTTCTCCGCAGGAAGCGTTCAAGACGCATCCAGAGTTCAAGAAACTGGTGGAGGAAGAACTGCGTTTGGAACGCCAGAGCAGGGAGCTTGTGCGTCAGGCCAAAAATGAGAAAGATTTCCAGAAAAAAGATGCGCTGCGCGAAGAATTGCGCAAAGTTGTGGAACAGCATTTTGTCGTGAAGCAGGAACGCCGGCTTTACGAGTTGAAGCTGCTTGAAGAGCGGATCCAGGAGCTTCGGATCCAGATCGAACGGCGGAATGAGCGTAAGGATCTGATCATTGAGCGCCGAATGATGGATCTGATCGGTACGGAAGAGGGTCTTCAGTTCTGAAGCACTGGAGACGGTGTTGAGGATCTTTTTGCGTGAGATTTTGTGAAAAATGCGGGAAGTCCCAAAAACTTTCGGGTTTTTGGGATTTCTTTATGGAAATTTTCTCTTGGGAATCTTGACAAAAAAGAGTGAAGCGGCTAAAATAAAGAGAAACCTGCGTAAAATTAAGAGTGCGGCAAGAAAAACTGCCGGTAAATGGCGAGCAGGGAGTTTTTCGCGATTTTTTACCGGGCGGCCGCAGTTTTTTCATTTTTCCTGCCAATCAAGAAAGGACCCCCACCATGAAATCTTTTTCACGCCGTGATTTTTTGAAGACTTCAGCTGCCGTTGGTTCTGCACCGCTGCTTGCGGGCGGAGTCTCGTCGGTGAATGCCGCAGAAGTTCAGGGAACAGTCGAAACGGCTTCAGTAGCCTCTTCCGGAACTGCTCGCTGGTTCAAGGGCCAGCTTCATACGCATTCCCAGTGGAGCGACGGCGGCGGGATGCCGGAGTCTGTCTGTGCGGTCTACAAAGAAAACGGATACGATTTCTTCTGTCTGTCGGACCATAATGGATTCCAGTCGGAGGAACTGAAATTCAATGGTTTCGGTTTTTCGAAGGCACCGGCAGACAAATCGGCTTTTGAGGGGGAGACTTCGACCTGGAAATGCGTCGTCGATGAAAAGGGCTGGGCGAAAATGCGAAAGGCGAACTACCAGCAGGCAATCGACAAATTTGGGGAAGGTTCCGTTCGGATGAAGGTCGTGGACGGCGACACGTACGTGCGTCTGAAGACGTTTGCGGAGCTTGAAGAGCAGTTTAATGAGCCGGGGGAATTCCTTTTGATCCCGGGATGGGAACAGACTGGATCTTCGCAAGACGGAATGCAGGTCCACATGAATTTCATCAACGTGAAGAGCTGGTTTCCGTACACTCGGAAGGCGACTCCTGCGGAAACCGTTTACGAGACGATGATCGCGGGCGAAAAAGAGTACGCGGATAATGAGGAGCCGTACCTCTTCATTCTGAACCATCCGCAGTGGCCGTACTATGATATTTCGCCGGAAGTTCTGGTGAAGCTGGACCGTGTGCTCTTCTGGGAGCTGACGAACAATCCGCGCAGCGGCGGTCCGACGGTCGAAGGTGCGTGGGATCCGGAAAAGTACTGGGACGTCGTGAATGCCTATCGCGCGGCCAATCGGAAACCGCTTCTTTGGAGTACTGGGTCCGACGATGCTCATTCCATCTATCCGAATGCCGTCTGCAAAGAAGGTCCGTTCTTCGGATGGAATATGGTGCGTGCTGAAGAATTGACGACGCGGGCGATCATGGAGTCGATGCTGCGCGGAGACTTCTACGTTTCGACCGGCGTGACGCTTAAGGATGTTCAGTTCTGCAAAGAGACGGGGACGCTGAAAGTCTCGGTCGATTCGGTTTCCGGAGAAGGCGTGAAGATCGAATTCATCGGCACGAAGAAGACGTTTGACCGTAAATCTGAGATCATCGAGACGGAGAAACCGAAACGCAAAATCGATTCCTATCCGGAAAATATCGGCGTCGTCCTGAAGACGGTGGACGGTTTGGAGGGCGAGTATACGCTTCAGCAGGATGATCTTTACGTTCGTGCTCGCATTACGGTCGCGGGGAGCGTATATGAAAAGTTCAATAAATATGAACTTTTCATGCCGTGTGCCTGGACGCAGCCGTACACGAAGTAGAGGACCGTCGAGGCATTTGAAACGGATCGGCGGCTGAAAAGTGCCGGGGGGATCGGAGTTCCATTCGGAGACTCCCGGGAAATCGGTTTTTCGGCTCGGTGGTTTCGTTTCGGCCTGAAATTTTGCATTTTGCCTGAAATTTCACGGAACGCATTCGGTTTCCCCTGGAATTTCGGGCTTTTTTCTTAAGAGGAACACGGTGGAACGCTCCGTCATTTCGGAGTTCAGGAACCAGTCGGTCCGGGAGTTGGGTGGAATGTTTGGATTGGGAAATTTTCAGGCACCGGCAGCACTTTGGGGGCTGATCCTCTGTCTGATCCCGGTGCTTATTTTTCGTTTTTTTCGAAGGCCGCCTGCTGTTGTGCCGTGGGGAGCTTTTCGTTTTCTGCGTGAGGCGCAGGAAAAAATTCAGACGAGAGCGCGCTTTTGGGAGATTTTTCGGATTCTGGTGCGGACACTGGCGATTTTCTGTCTCATTCTCGCTCTAGCGTCTCCCGTTTGGGTTTGCGATCCAGATCCTGGAGTTGGACTGCGTTCAGTTTCGAGCCGTGATTCCAGCAGTCGTGCGGTTTTGTTTTCATCGGAGCGTTTCGGGGTTTTTGTCGTGGATTCCTCCGCTTCGATGGGGGCATTGACTGGGACGGCGGATGTTTCGGATCCCAGAGTTTCCCGTTTGGATCTGGCACTTCGTGCATGCCGAAAACGTCTTGAATTTTGGGAAAATCAGGAAGACCCGGTCCGTGTGTACGTTCTTCCGGTCAATTTTTCAGGGGATTTTAAGATCTCGGAACTTCAGAAGATGGATCCGTCTGTCGTTTTGAGCCGGATCTTTTCGGAAAAGAAAACGACGGATTGGGAAAAAACACTGTGGATCCTTGGGGAACTGCTTCAGGAGGCACACGGGCAGTGTGTGGAAGTTGCGGTCTTCTCTGATTTTACGGATGAAACTGCTGCGCTCCGTAAATTTTTGGATGGGGTCGGGAAACTGCTTCCGGAAGCCCGTCTTCAGATGGTTTCGGCGATGAGTGATGCCTCCGATCTTGCGCTTCGGACGCTTTCTTTGGACGGCGTTCCGATCCTGAAGAAACAGAAGACGCCGATTTTGACCGAAGTCCAGAGTTTTGGTATTCCCAAAAACGTTTCGGTCTGCGTGGAGTTGACGCTTTGGGCAAAGCGAAAAAATGGACTCGAAAAGTCTTTCCGTACGGAGAAATGGCTGACGATCTCTCCGGATTCAGCCAAAATCCTTGAATTTGAGGTCGAATTTCCAGAAACGGGTGAGTTCCTCGTCGAGGCTTCATTGAAAAATGCGGTTTCTGACGAATTGCCGTTGACCGACAGCTTTTCGGCAAATGGCGTCCTGCGTCGTGCGGTTCGGGTCAAAGAGTGTGCGAATTTCCTGATTGCAGAAACGTGGAATACCGATTCGGGAACGGATAGCGGATCCGGAACGGCCTATCTGAAAAGTGCGCTGGAGAGTATTGGGGCTGCCCGGTATTCCGACTCTGCTGAGCCTCCATTCCGGATCGATTGCAGGAAAGACCCGGACTTCAGCTCCCTTGATCCTGGAGCATACGATGCCGTTTTTCTTTGCGGGATCTCGCTCTTTACTCCGGAAGAAGCGGAGGCGTTGGAGCGTGCCGTTGAAAACGGAACCGCAGTCTGGGTATTTTGCGGGCCGAAGGTCACGGAGGATTCCTTCCTGCCTTTGCGTTCGATTTTGCCGGCTTCTGCCGCCGGAAAAGAGCAGAACCTTCCTTCTGGAGAAGCTCTTCGTCTGACTTTGCCGGAAGCCGTCCACGACGTGTCGGAGATCTTTCGTGAAAATCCGAATTCCGGTCTCTTGGAGACTCCGATCTTTCGCTGGACACCGCTGGTTTCTGTGGAGGATGTCCGGTTCAAATTGGACCGGAATGCCGGATCGGATCCAGGAGAGAGTGCCGAAGCAAATGCAGAACCGGACATCGGAACGGAAGCGGGACTCCGGATCTTCGGCATTTTGAATGAGCCTGACAGGATCGCGGTACCGATGAATTTGACCAACGGCACACCATTCCTGATGGTGCGGGATCTGCCGTGTGCACGGACGGCGATTTGTGCCGTTTCTGCGGATGCATCCGGAACTCCTCTACCGCACCTTCCGGTCTGGGTCCCTTTAGTGGAACGGACTCTTCATTTTCTGCTTTCTGCTCCATCCCCTCTGCCTCCGCGGACCATCCCGAACTGTCCCCGCTCAGAGTCTGTTCGGCTCAATATGCCGATTGCGCCGGCAGAGATCCCGGAAAATTGGGAATTTTCCTCATGCGAAGCATTTGGGGAGGCCTCAGCGACTGCGGATCCTTCAAATCCAGCGGTTTCGATCCTCTGGCTCCTCGCTCTCACTTTTCTGATTGCGTCCATTTTGTCCGGAAGGGGCTGGAAATGAAATTTGAATTGGGCGATCTTTGAGCCTCTGTGCCCTGGAGTGTCCCGTTTGGCAGAGTTTTCATCCCCTGAGATCTTCGATTTCCAGAGTTAGAGGATCCAGAGTGTGGAGTGTCGAAAAAAGAACGCGTCTGAACTTTCCATTGGGAGAAGCTCAGGCGCGTTTTCGTATTTGCGGCAGAATGCCGGATCTTAAGCTGTTTCGCGTTTCCGCAGGTTACGGACGACGATCGCGAGCATCCAGCTCAGCAGAAGAACGCCGAAGACGAACGTGCCGAGGAAAAGACACATCGGGCCGAGGTCTGTCTTGACGGTAAACTGGCTTAGCGGGAGATGACTTTCCAGCTGGAGGCTCTGGATCCAGAGGCGGACGCACGCAAAAACGGAGAGCGACACGATCTGGATGATGAGCGTCAGGAATGCCGCAGCTTTTCCTTGACGGCCAGCCAGGAAAAGGACCGCCAAAAATGTGAGGACCGGTCCTGCGATCCAAATGTTGACGATTCCTGAAAGCGGAGCGTCGAGACTCGGACCTTTGGTAAGCAGGGCAGTGAACGCCAAAGCGCAGGCGATGAAGCCCGCCATGCCGATGCCGGCGAGGGTCCGTGCGCATCGTGCCGACCAGGTCCGGTAGGCGTTTTCCGATGCTGCGTCAT
>CAZRGJ010000220.1:0-1517 GCA_964599445.1 uncultured Planctomycetaceae bacterium
TGGAATTTTTGTATCATCGCGTTGGGAAATTCGGTGTTTTTCGAGGTTGCCTTTATTTGGTTTTACTTTCTAATGACGCATTCCGTGTCGGTAATTTCTACGACCCTCCCGTCGATCGACGCATGGATCGCAGCCCCAAGCTGAAGTTTTCCGTCTTTCTCTCCCGGAACGGCAATCGTGTCTCCAACAGAGACACCATCGCTCGGACGAACCGTCGGAACGCACGGCGCGCCAATGTGCTGACGCAGGGAGATGCGCACCTCAGAAATCTCTGCGAGTGTTTGGGAGACCGGCTCGTTCCAGTCGGCATGAACGTCGTAATCGGTGAGTCCAAGCCGGCGCACGAGCCGCGGGATCGGCGTCTGACGGTTTTTCATGTGGAGATCCGCGCGGTTTCTGCGGAAGATCGGTTCCATTTTCTTTCCGGATCCGAGCCACTTTTGCCGGTTAGCCTGGATAACGCTGCGGGGATCGAGACCTTCCGGACAGGAAATGGCGGAACAGAGTCCGCATCCGCTGCAGAACTGCGAGCCGGGGACGAGGAAGTCGGAGCCGAAAAGGAGACTGCGCATCGCCTTATGCGGTTCTACGGGGTGTCCGAGAAGGTTTCGGGGGCACATTTCCGTGCAGTGGCCGCATTGATCGCACCCTGATTTTGCGATCCGGACCGTGCTGTTCCAGGGGGTACGCATCCGGGAAACGAGGGGGTGATCCTGCGGAAGGAGAATGATGCCGCCGGTCGTTTTCGTGACGCGGGCAGTTTCTGGATGGTCTTCCAGACGTCCCATCATGGGTCCTCCGACCAGGCAGACGGGGGCATTGAGCGTACTTCCGCCGGCTGCCGCGATGCAGTCTGCGAACGTCGCGCCGATGGGAGCGAAAAGGGACATCGGGGTCTGTACTTCTCCAGTGACGGTCAGGAATTTCCCCGTGACGGGCACATCTTGGATTGCGTTCGCGATGTTGAACGCCGTCTCGACATTCAGAACGACCGCTCCGACCTGGATCGGAAGGCCTCCCGGCGGAATGACCCGGCCGATGGTCTCGTAGACGAGGATGAATTCGTCGCCGGAGGGGTAAACATCGGCAAGCGGGCAGATCTCCATGAAATCGGGGAGTTGGGGCGTCAAAAAGTCGATCAGGTCGGCATATTTACGTTTCAGACCAATGACGATGCGCTGTGCACCGGTCATTTCAGCGGCTGCTGTGAGTCCAGCGATGACCTGAGAGGGAAAATGACGAAGGATCTCTTTATCCTTATGCAGGAGCGGCTCGCACTCTGCTGCGTTGCAGACGATCGTATCTGCATTGGCATTCAGCTTAACATGAGTAGGAAACCCCGCGCCGCCGCATCCGACGACGCCCGCATTTAAAATCTGATTCTGAGTCAGCATGAGACCGGATTTCGGTTAAAGGACAGACCGGACGTGCCGGAGATACACAATTTTACTGAATTATCGGAAAGGAATGCGGGAAACATTAGTTTTGAGGTTTCTGTTTGTCTAGGTTGACTATTT
>CAZRGJ010000220.1:1527-5223 GCA_964599445.1 uncultured Planctomycetaceae bacterium
ACTCGAAAAAAAAACGCCGAAATTGCCTATTTTTTTAAGTGGGGGGGCTTGAATGTTCTTATATTTCGTGTATATTTGTCAATACGAAACAATTCGAGAACCAACCCTTAAGCACATTTGCCTTCCGTTTCCAATCGAATGAATTACGCATGGATCCTGATATTTGTCCTGCCTGTATGGGGGATCGTTTCCGCGCTGGTCTACTTCCGGTTCGGTCTGACTCCCTGCCTCGCGCAGAGTTCGGGGTGCCTTGCCTGTCTGTTGGGAGCGCTTGCGGCAGAATGGCTTCAGAAAAAGATCGCGGAGTCCAAAAATCCCTATTCTGGTGCGGCTTTTTTGGCCGGATCGGTCCCCAGGACGTTTTTTCCGCTAATTTTTCTGCTTTTTTCGCTAAAATATTATCATAACACCCTAGACAAAATCACACAATATGCTATAATTGGGGCATATTTTGCGTATTATCCGCTCGTACTTTTTGTCAGCGTGCGCCTTGCGGTCCGTAATGCAAAGTCACTGACGATGCAGTCTGGAGGCGATCCCCTGCCCGCTGCGTCGGAAATGAAGACAGAAAATCGGGCTATTGACGAATAAAAAAGGAATTTCATATGGATACTGCCAGTATTGCCGGACACGTGAATGATGGGAATTCGTTCCACTTTCCGTTCCATTGCCATGTTGATCTGCCGATGGTCGAGATCTTCGGTCAGAATGTCCAGATCACCAAATTCATGGTGATCGAAGCGCTTGTCGCGATCCTCATGATCCTGTTCTTCGTTCCGCTTGCCTCGAAGATCAAAAAAGGTGAGCCTGTCCGTGGCCGTTTCAGCAATCTTCTGGAAGTTTTCCTTCTTTTCATTCGCGACCAGGTGGCGCGTCCCTGCATCGGTCACGGTGCGGATAGATTCGTTCCGCTGCTCTGGACCATTTTCTTCTTCGTGCTCGGCATGAACCTCTTTGGGATGATTCCGGGATTCGGTTCTCCGACGGCGAGCTACTCCGTGACGGCCGTTCTTGCGGTCGTTGCGCTTCTGACCGTCGTGCTGGCCGGTTCCTACAAGATCGGTCCGGTCAAATTCTGGCTCAGCCAGGTGCCGCACATGGATGTCCCGTTCGGACTCGCCTACATTTTGAAGCCGCTGCTTTTCGTCATTGAGGTATTTGGACTGTTTGTGAAGCACTTCGTGCTCTGCATCCGTCTTTTTGCTAACCTGTTTGCCGGCCACCTTGTGCTTGCGGTCTTCACGTCGTTCATCACAGCGGCGGCGACCGGCTGGCTGCTTTGGACTGCCGTGACCGTTCCGTCGGTCGCACTGGCGGTCGCCATCAGCCTTTTGGAAATCTTCGTTGCTTTCCTTCAGGCGTACATTTTCACATTCCTTATGTCATTGTTTATCGGCATGGCCCGTCATCCGCACTAAGTGCCGTCCGGTACAGGGAACACGGTCCGTGTTAAACAAAATCAAGTTACATTTTTCAATTTTCCTCAAAACAAGGGAGACTTACTCGTGAAAAAAGCTATCATTTCCATGCTGTTCGTGATGGTCATGTCCGTCGCCTCTTTCGTTCTGGCTCAGGATCAGGCTGCTGCTCCGGCCGCCGCTCCGGAAGCTGTTCCGGCTGCCGCCGCTGATGCTGCCCCGCAGACCGAAGCTGTCGCCGCTCCGGAAGACAAAACCTACAAGCAGTTCGCTGCCATCGGTT
This sequence comes from uncultured Planctomycetaceae bacterium, assembly GCA_964599445.1. Classification (GTDB taxonomy): domain Bacteria; phylum Planctomycetota; class Planctomycetia; order Pirellulales; family Thermoguttaceae; genus RGIG3701. The sequence goes on from CAZRGJ010000220.1 coordinate 3,229, forward strand.
GTGGTCTCGTCATCATCGGTGCCGCTCTTGGTATTGGCAAAATCGGCGGTTCCGCTGTCGAAAGCATGGCTCGTCAGCCCGAAGCTGCCGGCGTCATCCAGACCGCGATGATCCTTGCTGCCGCACTTGTGGAAGGTGCTTCGCTGTTCGCACTGGTTATCTGCCTCATCCTGTAATTGAGTCAGACAGATATTAGTGTGATTATTCAGGATAGAAAACACAGGAAAGTTGCGATGAATAAAATTTCGTTTACCTTTTCAGCTGCCGTACTCAACGTCATGTGCATGACGTCGTGTGTTTTCGCCGAAGGAAGCCATGAGGAGGGAGGAATGCTCCCGCCGTTCTGCAGTGATCTGGCTCTTTGGACCACGATCATATTCTTCATTGTCCTTATCATTCTGTGGAAGTTTGCTTGGGCTCCTATCATGGAAGGCCTTGACAAACGCGAACAGTATGTTCAGGATCAGCGCAGTGATGCGGAAAAAGCGAATGCGGAAGCCCGCGCTCTGCTTGAAGAATACAAAACGCAGCTTGCGAACGCTAAAGCAGAAGTCCAGCAGATGCGGGCTGACGCTCAGGCTGCCGCAGAAAAAGCTTCCCAAGTGCTTATGAAAAAAGCAATGTCGGATATTGAAGCTGAAAAGAAGGTTGCGACGCACGAGATCGCCAGTGCCAAAGTTCAGGCTCAGAAAGAGCTTGCCGCGAAGAGCGCCGAGCTTGCTGTTGAACTTGCCGGAACGATCCTGCAGCAGAAACTTGACCCGAAATCGCACCAGCAGATCATCAATAATGCGGTTGCGAAGTTCGGAAAATAGTTGGATGGAATGAGGATGGCCTGTTCTGGTCATCCTCTCAAATCCATGGATGAACACTCATAGTGTTTGAACTTTTTCATAAATCACCCAAATCGAGGTTTCCATGTCAACCGACGTCAATGCGTTAGATTCCAGATACGCTGCCGAAGTTTCTCCGGATGTTACGATGGAGAAGATCAGCAGCGTGTACGCCGACGCACTCTTTGGAGTCATCGATAATGATTTGCAAAAGGTCAAGGAAATTCTCGGCGAGTACGCTGAATTTATCAGTGATGTTCTGGATGTATATCCCCAGTACGAAAGTATTCTGGGGAGTCCACTGATCTCTGCGGACGAAAAGGTCGCACTGATCGAGCGGAACTTCAAGAATGTGATGAATTCCGTGTTGTTCGACTTTTTCCGTGTTGTTGCAAAACATGAACGATTGGATTGCATTCGTGCGATTTATTGTGAAGCACTGAAAAAATACGACAAACTGGCCCAGCGTGTTCCGGTCGTCATCACGACGGCGACGCCGGTAGGTCGGGATGTTATTGAGAAAATCAAGCAGGGTCTTGCTTCGAAATTCCCTGGGGAACTCGTAGTGACCTGCAAAGTGGACCCGAATCAGATAGGCGGTTTGGTAGTCCGGGTTGGCGATACGATTTACGACGGATCGATCGCTGCACAGCTCGAAAATATGCGTCGTAATACCGTTAAAAATTATGCGCCTAAAACAGAATTGAATTAGGGAACGCCCATGAAATTCAAAGCCGATGAAATCGCTTCAGTAATACAGCAGGAGATTAAGCAATACGAATCCCGTATTGACGTGCGCCAGGTTGGCCGCGTTCTTGAAGTGGGTGACGGTATTGCTCAGGTTTATGGTCTTTCGGATGTCATGGCCAATGAAATGGTGGAATTCTCCAACGGAGTTATGGGGCTGGCTTTCAACCTCGAAGAAAATTCCGTCGGTATCATCATTCTTGGCGACTATCTGAAAATTCACGAAGGTGACGAAGTTCGCAGCACCGGTCGTCTGTTAAGTGTTCCGGTTGGAGATGCGGTTCTCGGCCGTGTCATCGACCCGCTTGGAAATCCGCTTGACGGCAAAGGTCCGATCCAGACTTCTGAAATTCGTCCGGTCGAATTCAACGCACCGACCATTTCCGAACGTCAGCCTGTTCGCGAAGCACTCCAG
>CAZRGJ010000221.1:0-5201 GCA_964599445.1 uncultured Planctomycetaceae bacterium
ATTTGCGTGAAGATCTTCAGAAATTCCTCTTTCTTTTCGATCCATTGCGGGTGAATGAAGATCCGGACACGCTTCACCAGGTCGTCAAACTGTTCCAGTGCCAGGGAACGGACGACCGGCGAGAGTTCCTGAAGCGGCCGAAACGTGCCGGAGGCGGTGCGGATCGAGACACGGAATTCGATCTCGCGCCCCATTGGCGGAGCGTCGATCAGCAGATCGTGTTCCGGAATACGGAGTTCACGGCAGAGTTCCGCACTGAATTCGGTCAGGAACCGGTACGGTTTGCGTGCGAGAAGATGGTAGAATTCCGGAAACTCGAACGAACTGAATTCTGCCAGCTGTTTGAAAAGCACCCGGCGCGCTCCAAAAAGGGCTGTGCAGAGACTGGCGGAGGGAAGTGCGGAATGCAGCTCACAGAAGAGTTTTCCGGCTTCCTCGTCTGAGAGATCCCGGATCTTTCGGCAGAGAGCGGGACCGTGGAGCTGGTGAAGGTCAAAGTAGAGTCTCTGAAACATCGCGGTGGCGCTCCGGACGGTGTGGTGCCAGTAGACCTCACTGAACATGACGTAGCGCGCGAAAACGAGGAGTTCCGCCGCGGTTTTTCCTTTTGAGGAGATGGCGAGTCCGTTCAGGTCTTCATTCAGACAGAGGCTCGCGAGCAGCCGATCCTGATCGTAGTTTCGGCCGTAGGGGACGCCTGCGTGCAGACTGTCGCGCTGGAGGTAGTCCATCTTGTCGATGTCCACCGGGCCGGAAAGCATCGAAGAAAGGAGTGCGTGCAGTTCGGGAGCCTCAGAAAGAAGCGTCGGGATCTGCGGTTTCTTCCCGGAGAGAAGGTAGAGGACGTCTTCGGGGAAAAGATCCCAGTCGTTTCGGATGATCTCTGCGATTTCGGATCCCGGCTCAAGCAGGAATCGGGCGATCTCTTCCTCATGGGAAGGAAGGGAAAGATGGAGATCCTCGATCAGATGGCAGTACGGATAGTGCCCCAGATCGTGCAGAAGAGCCGTGAGGAGAAAAAGCTCGCACGCCCGGACCGGCACGATCCGAACGAAATCCCCGTCGTGCGTCAGCCGTTTCAAAAGAAGTACCGCAAGCCGAAAGACGCCGAGGGAATGCTCGAATCGCGAGTGTGCGGCTCCCGGATAGACCAGCGCGACGAATCCGAGCTGCCGAACCTGCGCCAGACGCCGAAATTCCGCCGTGTCGATGAGCTTCCGAACGCGGTCCGTGAGTGGAACGTCGACTTCCGGAGGAATGCGCAGGATATTTTTTCGGGAATCCAGCTCCTGGATCTCAGGAATCTGAAAAATGTGCATGACGGGATCCTTTCCGGGGAAAACAGACTGCGCGTTCCAGGGTATTCCGGATCGGGAGCGCGCGGATAGAGTGCGTTCTTCTGTTTCACTATAGACGAAAAAATTTTTCGCACAATCCCCCCCTCCTTGACAAAAAAGCAAAAAGTAGTAGAATTTGCACACTATGGAAAATCAAATTATGAAAAATTACGGCTTTCAGTACTGCTTCGCGTATTTCTCGTTTACCGGGAAACGCTGAAGTCCGGACTGTATTGCTGTTTCGGACCCGGCGTTTCTTCCAAGATCGCGGCGGTTCCGTTTTTCAGAAAAAAGCAAAAAAAGCAGAAAATGAAAAGATCCAGGCCGTCGGCGATCAAGACCGGGGGCTTTTTTTGTTGGATTTTTCATGAGATCGAGAGACTTTTTTTGAAATTTGGAAACCTCAGAGGAAACCAGAAAAGGAAACCAGACCATGGACCTGAACCTTCAGTCACTTCGTCATGAGATCGACCGGTTGGACAATTCGATCCTTCAGATGCTTCAGAAACGTCTGGAAGTCGCGCGTCTCGTCGTGAAATTCAAGCGCGAGCAGCACCAGAACGTGAATGTTCCGGAACGTGAACTCCAGATCCTTGAGAGCCTGAAGGGACGGGAACGCTCGCTTCTTTCCGCAGAGGTCATTGAGGAGATCTACCGGACGATCTTCAAGGAAAGCAAACGCCTCCAATCGGAAGGCAAGCCGCTGATCGCATTTCAGGGAGAGCACGGTGCGTTCAGTGAAGTCGCGGCGCGCAAGTGGAACGCCGATCTCGCGCCGATCCCGTGCCAGACGGTCGAAGAAGTTTTTGAGGGAGTGAAGATCGGGTCCTACGATTACGGCATCGTGCCGATCGAAAACACGGTCGGCGGCATCGTGAGCCAGATCAACGCGCATCTGCTCGCCAGCCAGCTCTTCATCGTGGGGGCGGTCGAAATGTCGGTCGATCACGCGCTTCTGATCGTACCGGGGACGGACTACCGGAACCTGCGGAAAGTCTACTCTCAGCAAGCCGCGCTGACCGAATGCAAGACGTTCGTGGACCTGATGAAACTTCAGCCGGTCGCGTACTACGACACTGCCGGGGCCGCGAAAATGCTGGCGGAAACGTGGGAGGACGGCGCGGCGGCGATCGCGAGCGAACTGGCGGCACGCTACTACAATCTGGAGGTCCTGAAGACCGGGATCGCCGACGCACGCAACACGCGCACGCGTTTCCTCATCTTGGCCAGGAATCCGCAGGAGGAAGGCGGAAACCGATGCTCCGTCACCTTCACCATGCCGGACCGTCCGGGAATGCTCTTCTCCGCGATGAAAATGTTTGCCGAGGCGGAGATCAACCTCACGCGCGTCACGTCGGTACCGACGGACCAAGGAAACTATGCGTTCTTCATCGATTTCGCCGCAGACGGAACGGATGAGCGCGTCACGAAGATCCTGAACGAGATCTCCTGCCAGGCGGAATCCTACCGCTACCTCGGCAGCTACACGGAAATGAGCCGTTAGTTTCCGGGGCGGAACGTCAGGAGAAAAACGGAACGCCGTGTTTTCGCGGACTGACTGTGTGTTTTCGGGGTGCGTCTGAGAATTTTCGGGGAGAGGCAGCGTATTTTCTGTCCCTCCCCCTTTACTTTTCGGGACGATTTTGGTAAAATGAAAGAAACAGAAGGTGCCCCGGAGTATTCTTTTTCAGGAGATTTTCCCAATGTCCGAAAACTTTTCCCCCAGTGAAGTGACTTTCATGCCGCCGGCTCCGGAAAAAGGGGCGGCCGCGTATTCTGTCGGCACGGAATTTGACGGCTTTCGGCTTGAAGAAAAAATCGGACGCGGCGGTTTGGGAGAGGTCTGGAAAGCCCGGGATCTGGATGGGGACCGGGACGTCGCCATCAAGTTCGTCCCGCGCGACATTCAGTGCTTTGAGACGGAAATGGAGCGTGTGCGCGAGACCTTCCAGACGATCCACGCGCTTCAGCACTCCAATATTTGCCCGGTTTACGTTCTGCGCAGGCATCCGGAACTCGGATCCTATCTCGTGATGAAATTTCTGGAGGGCGTCAGTCTTGAATTTCTTCTGCGCCGTCAGCTGAAACTGCCGCTGGAGCGGGTCACGGAAATTTTACGTCCGGTCGCGCTGGCTCTCGACTATGCGCATCGGCAGCAGGTCGTGCATCGGGACGTCAAGCCGGCCAACATCATGCTCGATTTTGCCAAAAATGCCGACGGATCCCTGAATTTTGAGGTTCTGGAAGACGTGCAGCTCATCGATTTCGGGTTGGCGTCGGAGTTTCGGCGGAGTGTAGCGCGGGTCTCTCAGATCCGAATGTCCACCAGCGGAACGCGGCCGTACATGAGTCCGGAACAGTTTCGCGGCCGACTGCAGAACGCATTTTCCGACCAGTACTCGCTCGCCGTCGTCGCCTACGAGCTGCTCGCTGGGCATCTGCCTTTCGAGACGGACGACGACCAGATCCTGCGCGAGTGCGTTTTGAATGAAGCTCCGGAACCGGTTCCCGAGCTTGAGTCTGCCGTGAATGAGGCACTTTTGAAAGGTCTGGCCAAGGAACTGGAACTGCGTTTCCCCACGTGCGAGGCATTTGTGCTGGCTCTTTCCGGAAAACCACAGACGGCAGAAACTCCAAAACCTCTCCGTTCCGCCCCCCCTATGGACGCGCCCCAATCGATGCACGGCTCGCAGACGGTCGGTTCCCAGACGATGAACGGTACGCAAACGGTCGGTTCCCAGACGATGAACGGGAACCGGATGCCGGAACTGGATGGAAGAAACGGCGAGGCGCGACAGTGGGAGGATGAACGGCGTCGGCATTCCGAGGAAATGGAAGTCCTGAAGTATCCGCAGCAGCCGGAATGGAAGCAAAAGGACAAAAAAGAGAAAAAAAAGGAAAAAAGCGTCCTTTGGGATACCGTGGAGGATGTTCTGGACGATCCGATGAGCCAGAAAGTCGGGCGGAAACTGTGGGAGATCCTCCGCCACATCCTCTGGAACATGAAACGGTGAGCCTCCGCCGTCCGGGTGCCTGAAACGTTCGGCAGGCCGGAATTTTGAAGCGTCGGCAATACAGAAAACCAAAAAAACTGGAAAATTTTGAAAAAACTGAGATTTTATGGACTTTACGCTTGATTTCATTTACCTTGACGGTCCCGTTTTCATCCTGAACAAACCGGCAGGAATTCTGGTCCAGTCCCCGCCCGGGATCGATTCTCTCGTGGATCGGATCAAGGATCACGTGCGCAAACAGGACGGAAAACCTGACGATGCGAACGTTTACCTCGGCGTCCCTCACCGTCTCGACCGGCCCGCGACCGGGTGCATGATCTTTGCCCGAAATGTACGCGCTGCCAAGCGTCTCTCCGACCAGTTCCAGATGCGGACCGTCCAGAAGAAGTACTGGGTCCTCGTTTCGGGACTCGTTCCGGAAGATCGGGGTGACTGGGAAGATTTCATCCGCAAAGTCCCCGGCGAACCGCGCTCGGAAATCGTGACGTCGCGGCACCCGGAGGGACGCTGGTCGCTTCTGCACTTCACCGTGAAGAAACGTTTTCCGGAAAAGAACTGCACATGGCTGGAGATCGAGCTGGAAACCGGACGCACCCACCAGATCCGGCTTCAGTCCTCTTCCCGCGGATTCCCGATCCTCGGCGATGCGCAGTACGGTTCCGAGGTCCCCTTCGGCGAACAGTTCGAGGATGAGCGTCTCCGCGCTATCGCTCTCCACAGCCGGTCGATCAACATCAAGCACCCGATGCGTGAAGAACGGATCTTCGTTGAAGCACCCCTTCCGAAAACGTGGACGGAATTCCTCGGCGAGGACCCGGAAACCCTTCCACCGTCTTCGACGGTCCCCCTC
>CAZRGJ010000222.1:0-5191 GCA_964599445.1 uncultured Planctomycetaceae bacterium
GGACATGGACCAGATCGGCCACAGTACGCTCTTTGAAGGGCACGCCTCCCTCCTTTCCGACGGCCGCGTCATCTACGACCGCTGGGAGTACGTGGACCGAAACTTCGGCGACGCACAGGGACTTTGGGTCACGAACCCGGACGGTACGTCCCACCTGATCTTCTGGGGCAATAATATCGACTCTCCTGGCGGTGTGCTGGACGCAAAGGAGATCCCCGGCTCGAAAAACGTCGTCTGCACGTTCTCGTCCTGCCATGACCTCCCGTGGGGCGCCATCGCAGTGCTGGACCGCACGAAGGGGATCGACAGTCCGAATGCCGTCCGCTTCATGCTCCCGCCGCATGAGATCGTCCGCGTCGGAAACGGCGGATACGATGCCTTCACGCGGCTTCAGGTCAAATACGAAGATCCGCAGCCGCTTTCCAGCACGGTCTTCCTCTGCTCGCGCCAGATCGTGAACGAAAACCGGCGGATGGGGCTCGTCCTTTTCGACCTGAACGGAAATGAAACGCAGATCCTCGCCGACGCAAATCCGGGCTGGGGCATCTTCGACGCACAGAGGCTCGCGCCGCGCGAAGTCCCGAAACGGATCGAATCCCGCATCGACCGCTCGAAAACGACGGGGACCTTCTACGTCTCGGACGTTTACGAAAGTCAGGAGATGAAAAACGTGGAACGCGGTGAAGTGAAGTACCTCCGCGTGATCGAATCACCGGAAAAACGCTACTGGACGCATCGATTCTGGACGCTGGCCGGAGAGCAGGCCCCGGCGATGAACTGGCACGACTTCAGCAACAAACGGCTTCTCGGAACGGTCCCGGTCGAAGAGGACGGCAGCGCGAACTTTGAGATCCCGGCAGACACGTTCGTTTACTTCCAGCTTCTGGACGAAAAAGGCCGGATGATCCACTCCATGCGCAGCGGGACGATCGTCCGTCCCGGCGAAAATCAGGGGTGCATCGGCTGCCATGAAGACCGTTTGAATGCCGTCCCGCCGCGTCGGACAGTCAAGGCGCTTCTCCGTCCCGCCGACAAACTGAAGCGTCCGGACTGGATGCAGGAAGGAAAGGAATTCAGCTACATGGAACTCGTGCAGCCGATTTTCGACAAAAACTGCGTACAGTGCCATGATTTCGGCAAACCGGGCGCGAAAAGCGTCGTGCTGGCCGCGGACAAAAACCTCATGTTCAATGCCTCGTACACGAGCATCTACCAGAAGAATCTCATCATTGCACCGGGCGCAGGTCCGACCAAGACGATGGATTCGAAGAGCTGGGGTTCCCTGGTCAGCCGGCTTGGGAAGATCGTGACGGACGGACACGGCGACGCGCGTGACGAAAAATTCGCGCTCACCGACACGGAAAAAGAGATCCTCCTCACCTGGATGGACCTGAACGGCCCGTACTATCCGACGTTTGCGTGTAATTACCGCGAGAATCTCTACGGACGCTGCCCGCTGACGCACGACGAGCTGAAACGGCTTGGCGAACTGACCGGTTCAGCGTTCCCGAATTCGGAGTGGGACGGCGGGACGAAATGGACGTTCACCAACGTTCTCTTTGACCGTCCGGAACTCAGTCCGTGCCTGGAAAAGATGGACAAAAATTCGACACAGTACGCACAGGCGGTCGAGATCATCCGAACGGGCGCGAAACGCATGAACGAGCGCACACGCGCCGACATGCCGAATTTCCAGATGCGCGATGAGGATGACCTCCAGCGTCTCGAGAAATACGACCGATGCTTCATTGACCTGATGAATCAGAGAAGAAAGTAGTTTTTCTTCATTCTCTCTCTTTCCCCTCAGGCCTTTTTGAAAAAGAAGGCCTGAGTTTTTCTCTCTTTTATTTTTGGAGGACAGCCATGAATTTTTCATTTACTTTGAAGACCCGCAAAAAAATGGATCCGGAAATCATTCTCGGAAACGTTCAAGCGAATCTCAACTACCAGCTCCTGGCCATTGAGCTCGAATTTCCCCGCGTCGTTTTCATGCTGGAAAACGAATCTTCCCGCGCGGTGGAGCTTCTCTGGACAGACGACGGATACGAAGTCCGGCTTCCCCTGATGAGTTCCATTCCGGACCTTCGGGCCGCACTGCTCCTCGTGGATTTTCTGATGTACGCGGCCGACGTGAAGTCCTTTCAGGCACTTGGAAAGACCTTTTTTTCCACCTCAGCGTTCTGGAATGAAAAGAATCTGAATTTCCTCATGGAAACTTTCACCGAAAAGATGAGATCCGCGATCCTGCGCAGCCCAGACCGGCTCATTCGTCTGGAAACACCGCTTCGGGATCTCTGCATCGGGCCGGATTTCATGCGCCGTGCCGGAGTCACGATGACCTCCTCCGCCGACCGGTTCCACACGAACCTGACGAAGGCCATGGCGAAGACTCTCTTCCGGACAGAAAAGTATCGCGGAAATACGCCGCTGTATACCACTCAGATCGCAACTCCTCACAAAATGAAGTCCGTTTCCTATTTCAGCTACCCGCGGGACAATGATCTCGACTGGCTCCGCTACCGTGAGCTTCTGCTTCTTGAAGACACCGACCGCAAGGAATGCATTGAGATCTACTTTCGCGACTTTCCCGCCATCGCGCCGAAGAAATGGACCCGATTTGACGAGATCCAGTACGACATCCAGCCGCTGACGCAGGAAGAATGGGACACACTCTACGAATCTGCGAGACCGTTTCAATGGGACCGAAATTTTGATGCGGTCCCGCAAACCGCCAATGTTTCCGAACCGCTTTCCTTTCCGCAGTACGTGCCGATCGGGACGTCCTTCGGGTACGCGCCGTCCGACGGAAGGCATCAGGATTTCGGCTACTCGCAGGAAGACGTCGATCTTCTTCTGAAATTCGGCGAAGCGGTCATTGACGGAACGTCCGACTATCTTCTGGAAGGGGATCTGGAGGGGGACCTTGGGATCCTTTACGAAAAGGGGATCGGCGTGCCGCAGAACATCGTGAAAGCGGTCTTCTGGTACGAAAAGGCGGTCGAAAACGGCAACGATTACTCACGCTGCAATCTGACGGACATTCTGCGCAAAGGGACCGGCGGCTATCCGAAAGACCTTCCCCGCGCGTTTGAGATCTACCGCACGGTCCAGCAGCCCTACGGTCCGTTCCGGATCGGGCATATGTACGAGTATGGACTCGGAGTCGAAAAAGACATGAAAAAGGCGGTCGAATGGTACCTCCGCAGTCAGGACCACTGGCTCGCCGCCCGCCGGCTTCGTGAACTGAACGTCGATCCCGAAACCGGTGAATTTGAGGAATAAGAAGCTCTTCCGGCAATTGCGACCGAACCAGATCCGATTTGACCATTGAGTTCACAGAAGGGCCGCGGAAACACATTGAAGGAAAACACGAAAATGAATTTTAAAATTTTTTAAATTCGCTTCGTGAATTTAGTTTTTATTTTTTCGTGTTTTTTGCGTTAAAATCAGTGTTTCTCTGTGAGTTTTCTGCATCTTCCGTGGTGAAACTGGTACGCAGCTGCCGAATGAACCTGAAAATTTTCCATCCCCCCTTGACAGGATTTTTTATTTCTGTTAAAATGAATAATGGATTTGGTTTTACCATCTCCTAAAAAAAGTGAAATAAAAGATGGAGCCGTCCGCCTGTGGGCGGCTTCGAAAAGAATGTCACGTAAAACAAGTCAGCCTCATTCCGAATAACCACCCGGCCTTGCCGGTTTCAGTCTGGTCTGATTTGTCAGGTGAAGCATTCCTGTCTGTAGATATGCATGATAGGAGTGCTGACCCTGTTTTGTTGTCAGATATCCCTGTGGTTAGGGCGGAATGAGCAGCAAACAGGTGTTCGGCACTCCATTTTTTATTTCTTGTTGTTTCTCAACATTTACACGAAAGGCATTCACTATGAACATTAAGAAAGTTTTCATCATGGTACTTTTTTCGCTCGCCTGCTTCCCTCTCTGTGCACTGGCAGAAAACGATGATGAAGGTCAAACTTATTACGAAAAAGGTATGAGATACTGGAATAGAATGCAAGAATCAACAGGAAAACTTCGTGAAGCATACCACACCAAAGCCAGTGTTGAATTTGCAATGGGAGCGGAGAAGCATGATCCTGATTGTATGTTTATGGCTGGTGAATGTAAGATGGCATTCGGATTGGAACACTGGGGATATACAAATGAATCTTTTCTTGAAGCTAAAGGTTATTTTACGGACGCAGAAGAATGCTATGCAAATCAATTAATTTCTGCAGAAGACAATGGAGAATCAATAGAAGAAATAGAAGCTAAAATAAAAAAGGCTGCCCAAAGAGCAAAAGATGCCAATGAGGCATGGAAGAGTGCCAACAATGCCCTACTCTGGAAATCCGGAATAACCACACCGCTATTCTAATTTTCCCAAATCCCCCTGCGTGTGTGACGCGCAGGGGGTTCTTTTTAGGGTAGTGTACCGCGGGGGTGTTATCCGATGATCTTGCTCATCGGGAGTTCGACGATTCCGGTGGCTCCGGCTTCGAGGAGGCGCGGGATGAGGTCGCGGACTTCGGAACTCTTGACGACCGTGTTGATGGCGACCCAGTTGTCGTCCACCAGATTGCTCATGGTCGGCTTCTGCAGCGCGGGAAGAATGTCGATGACCTTCAGAAGGCAGGTGCGCTCCACGTTCATCGTGAGGTACACATTCTGCTCGGCAGCCATCGCGCCCTTGAGCATCGTGACGATATTCTGGATCTTCTTCTGCTTCCACGGATCATTCCAGGCCGCGTGGTTGGCGATGAAGCGGGTCGTGCTCTGGAGCACTTCGTCCACGATGCGCAGATTGTTCGCACGCAGGGAACTTCCCGTTTCCGTCACTTCCACGATGGCGTCCGCGAGTTTCGGCGGTTTGACTTCCGTCGCGCCCCAGCTGAATTCGACTTTCGCCTTGACGCCGTTTGCCGCGAGGTAATTCGTGGTCAGGTTCATGACTTCGGTCGCGATGCGCTTGCCTTCCAGGTCCTTGACAGACTGGACGGGGGAATCTTCCGGCACGCAGAGGACCCAGCGAACGGGACGGCGGCTGACTTTGGAGAAGATGAGTTCTTCCACTTCGTAGACGTCCGCACCGGTCTCGATGATCCAGTCATGGCCGGTCAGTCCGGCATCCAGAACGCCGTTTCCCCCCCCCCCCCCCCCCCCCCCCCCCCCCCCCCCCCCCCCCCCCCCCCCCC
>CAZRGJ010000223.1:0-5178 GCA_964599445.1 uncultured Planctomycetaceae bacterium
GCGAGTCTGGAAAAAAATGTTCAGATCTCTGGTGAGGAACTGGACGGGATCTCGCTTCTGGAGATCCTCCCCGGCAATGTGCCGTCTCCGGAAGAACAGATCCAGAAAGAAGAGCACGCCCGGCAGATCCGAAACAGTGTCGATCAGCTTCCGGAATCGCTCCGGACCGTACTGATCCTCATTTACTATGAGGGGATCAAGTATCGGGAAGTCGCGGAGATCCTGAATATCCCGGTCGGAACGGTCAAAAGCCGGCTTCATACCGCACTCAAAAAACTGGCTCTGATGCTCCGCGGGATCGGTGAAAGTGAGTAAATTTCTGCAAAAAATGAATTTTTGTTTTTTTGGGGAAACCAAAATAAAATTCATTGCGTATTGTTTTAAACGCAGTCCTTTTGCGAAACCGCTATTTTCCCGAAATCAGGATCGCTTTCCGCTGAGTGTATACGGAAATGACTGCGAATGAAATTTTATTTTTGAACGTATTTTTATTTTAGTAGATTTTCCCGATCGGAGCAAATGATGAAGACCCGCCAGGACGAAAATTTGATCATCGACTATATTTGCGGCGCATTGGATGAGCCGGAGGAACGGAGCGTTTCCCAAAGGTTGGTAAATGACCGCGAATTTTGTCAGTTTTATCGTCAGCTGCTCCAGGCGCTTCGGCCGATTTTAGGTGCTCGGCGAAACGAAGCGGAAAATCAGGAAATTCGTGAAAGATCCACTGGACTGGCTGCCCGGACGATTGCGAAATTACGCGATATTCAGGCACAAAAACCGGAGATCCTGCCGCAAAATGAAAGCCTGGCCGAGACGCTCGTCGGCAATCTGACGGAAACTCGTCTGGGGATCCCCAGGAAAGAAAAAACGGGAGAAAGAGCCAACGCGGAAATTTCCAGCCGTTGATCCACCCAGGATCCTGACGCGGCACGTACCGCACCGTCCATCAAAAAAGCCTCCATTTTCGGAGGCTTTTTTATTTTCGCAAAACGTTCATCGATACTTCCAAGTCGAAAACTGTCTCAGAAGCATCTCGAAACCGTCTCAAAAGGCGTCATGCGACCTTTTCGTTAAACTGAACGATGTCGCCTTTCCGGTTGCGGCACACGAACTCCATGAAGTCCGGCGTCACGTTTTTCTTCGCAAAGATCCGGATCCGCATTCCGCCCATCCGTTCCAGTTCCGCCAGCTTCGCCTGCTTTTCATGTCCAAGCACCTCGGCGACTTCCGGATGTACCGCGATCTCGACCTGAAAAATATCCGCACGCTGACTCGCGATCTGGAGAAGCCGGATCGCATCCAGAACCATGCTTTCCACCGACTTCAAAACGCCGGTCCCATGGCAGTACGGGCACTCCTGGAAAATGCTGCGCTTGACGCTCGGACGAATACGCTGGCGCGTCATCTCGATCAGCCCAAACGGACTCGTGCGCAGGATCTTTGTTCGTGCACGGTCACGCTTCATCGCATCACGCAGAGCGTGTTCCACACCGCGGCGGTGCTTTTCCCGACGCATATCGATGAAGTCATTCACGATCACGCCGCCCAGGTCGCGCAGACGCAACTGTCTCGCGATCTCTCTCGCCGCCTGCAAGTTCATCTGGTAGGCCGTCTCTTCCGCAGAATCATCGGTTCGGAAGTTCCCGCTGTTCACGTCGATCGCAACGAGAGCTTCTGCCTGATCGATCACGATCGATCCGCCGAGCGGAAGCGGCACGACACGCTGGTTGATCTTCTTGATCTCGTCATCCAGACGGAAACGGTGGAAGAGCGGCTCAGTCCCTTTGTAGAGTTTGAGGCACTTCACGTAGTTCGGCATCACCTGCTCCAGGAAATCACGCACACGCTGGTACGCTTCCGGCTCGTCGATGATGATGGACGTGATGTCTTCCGAACAAATATCGCGGATCGTACGGATCAGAATGTTGCTCTCCTCGTAAATCGCGACCGGACCGGGGAACGTACAGATTCGGTTCACGATCGAGTTCCAGAGCATCAAAAGATAGGACAGATCGCGCGTCAGGTCTTTCTTCGTCCGGTCCACGCCTGCCGTGCGGACGATAAATCCCAGCCCCTTCGGCAGCTGGATCCCCTGCATGATCTGGCGGAGACGCTTGCGCGCAGCCTCATCTTCGATCTTGCGCGAGATCCCCACACGCCCCAGTGCCGGCATCAGAACCAGATAGCGTCCCGGAATGCTGATGTACGTCGAAAGGGTCGGTCCCTTCATCCCGATGCCGTCCTTGATGACCTGCACGAGGACTTCGTCCCCCTTCTTCAGAATGTCCTGGATCGGCGGCTTGACTTTCGGACGCGCTCCGGCATTCAGACTCCGGGAACTCTCATAGCAGTCCTCCGGACGGATCCCGCCCTGCCGAAAATATTGCGGCTCGATGTCGCTGATGTGCAGAAATCCGTTTTTCCCCACACCAAAATCCACAAACGCCGCCTGAATGCTCGGCTCAAGATTGACCACCACCCCTTTGTAGATGTTCCCGACGTAACTGTCGAGACTCGTGCGGTCCACATAAAGCTCTTCCAGAACTCCGTCTTCCACGATCGCGATCCGGCACTCTTCCGGCTGCGAAACATTAATGAGCATCTCCTGTCTCATATTTCATGCATCCTGTCTATTTTACCTAAAATGGACATAAAATCCCTCTCAGGCGGATGAGTAAATCCGGCAAACCGCCCGCATATGTTCCATTTCTTTCGAGAAAATGGCGTTCCTTCTGAAGATCCGGATCTGAGACGCATGAACGTCCTCAAAGGGAGGATCTCATAAAAAGGCCACAGCCCGGACACCAATCCATTTCATCAAACACAAAATGGGCCGACGCAGACATTCCATGCCAAACGTCCAACGGCAGGCATCCAGACGATGCGAAAGGGATGCGGAAAATCATCCAATGTGTACGTTTTTTCTTACCAACACACTTCCGTGCGTTTCCAGGTCTCCGACCTCCAAAAGCGCTAAAATGTCCCTCGGCCCGCAGGCGTTGTTCATGGAGCGCAGCTGGAACTGGAGTGTTCCATCCTCCGAAAGCGAAAGAGAAATCAGCCCCGACTTGATGTCGACCACCTTATCGTGTCCGATCCGTTCAAACGGAATGGAACTTTGTGCGTTTACCCATTCAATCCGCCGAATCGTATTTTCATGGCGTTCAGCAGGGATGGAAATGGCGTAGGTGAAAGCCTGCACCACTGCCTTTTTGACTCCCGTCGGAATGAGTTCCGCCGAGAGAAAATCCAATGCAGGAATGGTATGTTTGCGGAGAAGTGCCAAAACCTGATCCGGGTCGGCGTCCTCCTGAGCTTCAGGAAGCTCGATCTCCAAAAGCTCGTTTTCCCCCACGACATTCAGCGGAAGCGCGACCGGAAAACTCACCTTCGGTTTGGGATGAAATCCCTGACTGTATGCAGGCCGAATTTCCGCACGGCGCAGGATGCGATGGAAAGCCTCCATCAAATCCCGATGGCCAATGAACCGCAAGTCACCGTTTTTGGAAAAACGAATTCGAATACGCATACTGATTATGGATCAAAAAGGAAAAAAATACGTAAAAAAGTGTCTGCACAGCACTCTTATGGATCTTGTGCAAAACACATGGGAGCGAAACGACCGAAACAGGACCTGAAATCGGCCTGAAATCAGTCTGAATCGGTCTGAAATCGGATCCAACTCCGTCTCAAACGGCGGGAAATACTAAAAAGCATCGCCGTCAAGATCCGGGAAGAGACGCTGATGCTCGACCCAAAGGTAATTTCGGATCTCAGCCGCGTTTTCCATCTTCATGACGCGCGCAGCGATCTTTCGGCACTGCGACGTCAGGACATGACGGCAGACGCGCTTGACTTCCGGGATCGATCCGGGCGCAAGGCTCATCGAACGGAGTCCCAGGCCGATGAGCAACGTCGTGTAAATGGGACTTCCCGAGAGCTGTCCGCAAAGGCAGACCGGCTTTTTGAACCGGTTCGCGGTCTGGACCGTCATTTCGATCAGCTTCAGGATGGCGGGATCGCACGAATTGTAGAGGTAGAAAACGTCCATGTTCGTACGGTCCACCGCCAGCGTGTATTGCGTCAGGTCGTTGGTGCCAATGCTGAAAAAATCAACTTCCGAAGCGAATCGGTCAAGCATCAGCACGGTACTCGGCACTTCGACCATGATCCCCATCGGAACGTTGGGATTGAACGGGATATTCCCTTCCATCAAATCTTCTTTGACGTCTTCGGCAATCATTCGCGCCTGACGCCATTCCGCCAGCGTCGCGACGAGCGGAAACAGGATCCGCACCGGGCCATAGTAAGCGGCACGGAAAATCGCACGCAGCTGTTTGCGGAACAGATCCACCCGTTTCAGCGAGAGCCGAATGCTCCGCAATCCGAGGCACGGATTCTTTTCCGATTCGATGAAATAGTCGCGGTCCTGCACATCCGGGGAAATTTTGGAGCGATCCAGGAGTTTGTCTGCCCCCAGATCCACGGTACGTATCGTGACCGGTTTACCGTCCATCGTTTCGATGACCTTTCGATAGGCTTCGAAATGGTCATCCTCATTGGGATGCTGACCGCTGAGGTAAAGGAACTCGGTTCGATAAAGTCCCACCCCGGACGCATTGTTCTGCCGGCAGACCTGCGCTTCGTACGGGAATTCGATATTTCCCTGAAGTTCGATCTCGACACCGTCCAGCGTTACGGCGGGGAGTTCTCTCTGGAGATCCAGACAGAGATTCAGCGACTCACGCTGCTGGATCAGTTCCCGATAGGATTCTTTCGTCTCTTCATCCGGATCGATGATGAGGATCCCGTTATCTCCGTCAACGATGACCAGGTCACCGACGTGGACATATTTCAGGATCGGTCCGACACCGACGATCGCCGGGATATGCAGCCCTTCAGCAACGATGGCCGTGTGGCTGGAAGGACCGCCGATCTCCGTCGCAAAAGCGAGGACGTGTACCGTATCCATCGACGCGGTCTCACTCGGCGTGAGATCGTACGAAAGGATGACGACTGGTTCGTCGAAACTCTGGATCTGATGTTTCCCTTTCTGAAGGATCCGCACCAGCCGTTTTCTCAAATCGAGAATATCGTTGGCGCGTTCCGCCATGTAGGGATTTGGGATCCGCTGGAAAGCCTGCGCGTAGGACGTCAGCGTCGCATAAACTGCGTATT
>CAZRGJ010000224.1:0-5149 GCA_964599445.1 uncultured Planctomycetaceae bacterium
GAGATTCGCGCAGCCGGATATGCCGTTCGCGAGGAGTGGCTGGACGGCGGGGGCGGACTCTGTGAATTTGGCGGACGAAAGTACTTTTTTTCGGACCAGTCTCTCTCCCTTTTTGAGAGGATCGACCAGGCGGAATCTGCGCTGAAGGAGATCCGGAAGATCCAGGCGTCAGCCGATGGACCGGTTTCTGAAGACACAGTGGATCCGCGCGGCCCGGCATGATGTGCCGGACCGGTTCCCGCCCTGAATTTTTAATCTGAATCAAGGAGTTTTTTATGATTTCAAGACGAAACTTCATTTCTTCCGGTTCCCTGGGACTTGCGGGGCTCGGAATGATGGCAAACGCACAGCTTCGCGCGGATGAGCCGGAAATTACGGTCATGGCCTCGCCGGAAACGAATCCGGACCGGGATCTCTGGGAGAAGGACGGCAAGCCGATCCGCGCCGGCGTCATCGGGACCGGCTGGTATGGCAAGAGTGACGTTTTCCGCCTTATTCAGTGCGGCGGCGAAAAGGTCGAAGTCGCGGCACTGTGCGACGTTGACGGTCAGATCCTTGAGGAAGCTGGTCGACTGGTCGCCGAACGTCAGGCTTCGAAGAAGGTGCCGAATCTGTACCGCGACTACCGGGAAATGCTGGCGAATGAGAAACTGGATGTCTGCCTCATCGGAACTCCGGACCACTGGCACGCACTGCCGGCAATCGCGGCGATGGAAGCCGGATGCGACGTCTATCTTCAGAAGCCGATCGGTGTGGACGTCATCGAATGTGCCGCGATGTGGAAGACTGCCCGTCGTCTGAACCGGGTGGTCCAGGTCGGGATGCAGCGCCGCAGTACGCCGATTCTGGTCGATGCGAAAAAACGCTACCTTGACTCCGGAGAGATCGGCACGGTCCACTACGTGAATACGTACTGTATGCACGGACGGCGTCAGAGTGCGATCATGCAGCCGGAAACGCCGCCGGAATATCTGGATTTTGATTTCTGGCTCGGTCCTGCGCCCAAGAAACCATACTATCGGACGCTGCGCCGCGGATGGCGTTCGTTCATGGATTACGGAAACGGACAGGTCGGCGACATGGGGGTCCACATGCTGGATATGGCGCGTTGGCTTCTGAATCTTGGTTGGCCGAAGCGGATCACGTCAAATGGCGGACGGTATGGTTTCCCGGACAGCACGACGACGATTCCGGATACGCAGTCCGCGCGTTTCGATTTTGAAAACATGACGATGGAATGGCATCATCGTGCGTGGGGGGAAGTGGAAGACCGCCGTCTGTACTGGGCGACGGAGATCCTGGGGACGAAGGGCCAATTGCGTGCGAATTCCACGGCGTGCGACTTCAAATACTATGGGAAACCCTGGCAGATGGTCAATGCCGCGAAGGAATTCGACCGCTACCCATCGGACGAGACGGAACCCGGTCTGGAAGTCTACGTCGCCGGCGCGAACCGTGCGCATATGTGGAACTTCCTCGCACGCATCGTGGACCGCGGCCGTCCGGTCTCGGATATTGAGGAAGGGTACATTTCGGCATCCTGCTGCATCCTGGCGAACGTTTCGCTGGCGATGGACGGCGCGACTCTGGAATGGGATCCGGAAAATATCTGCGTCAGGAATAATCCGGAAGCCAACAAACTGCTCGCCCGGCCGTACCGTGCGCCGTGGAAGCATCCGGAAATCGGGTAAGTTGAAGTTCGCGATGTCCTGACCCGGGATGGAGACCTTTCCATGTCGGTCAGGATATTGGGAACGTGATTTTTTCTTTTCTTTGGCTGGCGGCTGGGAATCCTGCGTACCGGGAAACGGAGCATGTACTGTGTGCCGTGTGCGAGTGGATGCGGTTTCGTTTCCAGCTGCCGGATTTTCTTTTCAATGAAATCAACTGAAAGCGGAAAGCAGGCGGAAGGCTGGCAAAATGAGCGACACACCGAAGTATTCATACTGGCATCTGAGTGAGGCGGAACAGAAACGTCTTGAAGCGGAACGAAAAGAGATGGAGCGTTTGCGGGAGATCCAGATCCGTGAGGCGGCGGAGATCCGGCGTAAAGAACGGCTGGCGATTTTCTGTGGTCTGGTGTGGCAGGAGATCGAAATTCAGGAACAGACGATCCGGAATCTGGATTCTGCGTTTCAGGCGCATGGTTTCACCGGGGGGGAGGAATTGAAAGAAATGCCCCTGGTTTTGGAGGGAGCCAGACAGGAACTTTCTGAAGCTGCGTGGGACGAAGATGCGCGCCGGGTCCAGAAAAAGATCCGGAATCAGCAGAAAGCCCTTGAGCGTCTGACGGACCAGCTTGCCGTTCGCGAGAAACTGCTCCGTGAGTTGGAGTCGGCGCGTACGGAGCTTTGGGAGCGTCCGCGGCTTCACGATATTTTTCCGGGTGCCGTTCAGCTGGCCGATCTGGAATCTTTTGAAGTGCAGGCTCGGACTTTACCGGGAGGAGAGGAGCTTCAAGGATTTCTCCAAATTTGGAAGAAACGATTTGAGGAACTGCGCGGATTCTGTCTTCTTCTGGACCAGCAGAAACGGTACCGGGAGATCACCGCCGGGATGGAACAGTGGGATCGGCAGTTTCTGGCGGGAAAAAATGCGGAATTCTGTCAGCGGCTCATGGTTCAGCTTGAAGAGCTGAAGAACGCGCTGGCGGTGAATGATTCCCGTTCTGCATCCTCGGCACTTCTTCAGGCAGAGGAGCTTTTTGCGGTTCTGGAAACGAAGCTGGGGCAGGATGAAGAGGAACGGGAGCAGAGATGCCGCGCCAATGAAGAGCTTCTGGCGGAGCATTTGGGATGGTGGCGTAAAGAGAACGCGGATTTTTCGCCGGACCGTCTGCCGGCCCTGGCAGGAACGGCAGAGAAATTCGAGAGGGAACTGGCACAGATGCAGACACAGTGCCGTCTGCAAAGTGTGGAGAGCTTTGCGCAGTCTGTGAGCCGGATGCGTTTGGCGATGGAAGCTTTCCGGGAGATCGTTTTTCAGATGAAGAGGCTGGAAAAAATTCAGGAACGTCTGGAAAATCAGATACCGGACACGCTTTGGAGTGCATTTGCTCCGGAGGAGGCTGCGGAACTGGAACGTCGGAAGAATACGCTGGCGCATCAGGTTCAGAATCGGCAGTGTACGGATTTTGAGGGAGAATTGGAGCGGCTTCAGGGATTTTTGGATCGGGCAATCGGGAACATCATGCCGAAAGTGAACTCCTGGAACGTACGCTGGGAGGCCGTCCGGACGCGTTTGGATGTGGAGCGGGATCTTTGGTTCTCGTGGTGGGACGATCCGGCGGTACGCCGTTGGGCGGATGAGGAGATCGGACAGAAAGAGGCTGAATTTGAAGCGATCCAGAGAGCTTGGGAGGCGAGACCCGCAGATCTGAAGCTTGTGGAGGAGCTGATTTCGGAATGGCGGCTTGAGATGGAGCGTATCGCGGAGGCGGTCCGCCGTGTTCATGAAAATGAGCAGAAACGGCAGAATATCGTGTCGCGGTTTCAGGAAGAATTCCGTCAGCTGGGATTTTCGATGGGTGAGCCGGAATTGGAGGATGGAGAAAATCTGGCTTCCGGGCTCATTCTGACTGCGTCGCGTCCGGAGGGGAAGACGATCCACGTGCGTTTTGCGCATGATGCCGGTGAGCCGGTCCTCTATGCGGTAGACGGATTCCCGATGCCGCCGCAAATGGTCAACGGGCAGGAATTCCGTACCTGCGATGAGGCGGAACGCCAGCTGAAGCATCTGCACAGTCTGCTGGAGAAACACGGGATCCTGATGGGGAAGATCCAGTGGGAAGATCAGCCGCCGACGGATCTGGCACGGGAAGCGATGGAGCTTCCGGATGCCGCAGACAGAGCACTGGAAGAAGGATGAGGCTGTCTGTGTTCATGACGGGACCGGGTGGGGCCGCATGAAACGTTGGTTTTTCAGAAAACGGTTTCGGGAGACGGTTTAGAGGACTGGGAACGCAAGAAGAGAAGGAGTGCCGCATAGAATGAATGGCGTGAATGGAGGAATCGGAATGAATGGCGGAGGGAGAATGGATCCGGAGCGGCGGTCTGTTTCGACGTGGCGGGATGAAATGCACGCTCAGCTGGAGCGGGGAAAGCACGTTTTGCTTTACGGGAACGTGGACGACCGTTACCTGCTGGATGAAGCGCGTCCGCGGACAGCTCTGCTTGCGCAGTGTCTGAACCACTATTTTCTGACGCAAAAGTACCAGCTTGTCGTGCATTACGATCTGGCGGACGGAATGCGGACGGCGATCCCGGAACGTATGGATCCGGTCCTGCTGAATCTTCTTGACGGGAACGGGAACCGCACAGAGTATGGAGCTGAAAATGGAGGCGGAGTTTCCCGGAACGGTTCCGAGGTGCCGCCGGAAGCGCGTGCGGAAACCGGCTCGTACATTACGTCGCGTGCGGAAAAACTGGCTGCCGAGTTTGAGCTGGCGAGCCAGAAACGGCGGGATGCCGCGCGCAGTTCCCTTTTCAGCCGCAAAGGCCGGGAAACTGGGAAACCGCAAGGTGCTGCAGGAGATCCTGGCAGTGTGCCGGAAAATGCCGGAGTGCCGGGAAATGTCGGAGGAGCGGGGAACGCTGGGAGCCGGAACGGCGGAGCCGGCGAAAATAGCGGAGAACGAGAGAGTACGTCGGTCCCGGTCAGTCTTGCGTCGCGAAGCCGAAATGCAGAGGATGCGATTCCCCAATTGCGGCACGTTTTGGCGCAGGATCAGGTCTCGACGGCCGTCGTGGTCCATTTCTCGGACAAACTGTTCGACGACACGCGGCGTCAGAGCCGTTCGGAACGCGAGTATCTCCTTCATCTGAAAAAGATCCTGATCGAAGCCGCGACGATCCGTCAGGAAGGGCTTTCCGGTCGGAGGAATGTGCTGATCCTCGTTGCGTCCCGGCTTTCTGCCGTTCCGGCATGGCTCTACCAGGAGCATCCGCTGCTTGCGCTCATTCGGATCCCCAGTCCGCTGGACGAGGAACGAAGGCAGTTCATCGACGGATTTTTGGGAGTCTTTACGCGAAATTCAGCACTGACGGAAACTCAGCGCAGTGAGTACGTGCAGACGTTCGTGGATCAGACGCAGGGGCTGACGCTTTGGGACCTCATGGCACTTGGCGCACTGGCGAATTGGAGTGAGGAA
>CAZRGJ010000225.1:0-5141 GCA_964599445.1 uncultured Planctomycetaceae bacterium
TACATTGGCATGTTCGCCATCATTACGACAGTTAAAATGACTCCTCCAATGATTCCGAAAATTGCCCAAGTAGTAGCCGTATCTGCTGCAGAACGTGCGCCAGCGTAGTCACCAACTGCATTGCAATGATTGACTTTATTTGCGTAGCAGATTGCAGCCAGTCCACACGGCAAACAGAAGAGGAAACTGAAAATAGCCAAACCAAGCGGCGAATGGACCGGCGGAACCTGATTATTGAAATTGGGAGCCGTGTTGAAATTTGCAGCTCCCTGATTCGTAATCGGTTTACCACAATTCGGACAAAACTGTCCTTCAGCTTGAGAACCACAGTTTGGACAAAACATGAATAAACCTCCTAATCTAAAATGAAGTCATTAAGAAATTTCATTGAATTTGCGATTTGCTTTGATTTCAAACAAATCACCAACTCAGTATCGATTATAACAAAAAAAAAAATAGGCAAGGGGGCGAGAGGATTTTTGAGCCAAATATTATAAAAATTTTCAGCATTTCTTTAAAAAAAGAAAAGACCGTCCGAGAAGGAACGGTCTTTGAAAGTAAAATAGGAAGATTAGGAGAAATGCAAGCTCGGATAACCTGTCTTCTCATAGGCGTTTCAATGATCCGAAGGACTCTTCTTCACTGTGAAACATTTAAAAACGTCTCGCCTAATTTTGTTCGGAGGTCTGTTTGTGAAATTTGCACAAATTCGAGTCGATGCCGTAGGTCTTCATGTAGTCTTCAAGCGAATCCTCCGACATGCTGCCGTCTATCTTGAACTCCCACCCATTTTTGACGTACTTGAGCATTCCGACCTTCCGGGAGAAGCACTCTCCTGCCATGAACAGGTTGGTCGGCACATTGGCATGGTAAATCGGGTCAGATCCGTCATTTTCGTAGATATTGAGACTGATATTCGTCGCGGCGGCAAAGGGTTCCTCGCCGGAAAAAAGGAAAAAAACTATCTTCTCAATATCGGATCGCAGCGTTTTCAAACAAACCGTGATCGTTTCACAGGAACCTTCTTCACCATGACCATTGGGGGCATCGCCATGATGCACGACCGACCCGCACCGGGAGAAGATCTTCTCGCCATAACGATCATTGACCGTCGGACCAATATAATCGAACTGACTGCGGCGTTTCTTATCGGAACTTACAAGAAAACAGGCAATATCAAGATCCGGACGACCACGCCATTCCACCTCAACACGCACACTGTCAAACGACACATTGCGATACAATGGAATTGATTTTTCTGACATAAATACACCATTTAAAAGGTTGGAGGAACTGAAAAAAACATATCGTCTTTAGTATAGCACAGAGAGTGAACGAATGCAAGAGCTATCCGGCATTTAAAACACAAAAGCAGGGGGAATTTGTCCAAAAAAACAAAAAAAACTCCATTTCCCAAATTCTGCACAGGCTGAATTTCATGGAATTAAGTAAGCCTCCGAAAAGATATGCCGATCGTTTTTTATTGAAATACTATCGTTTGATTTTCAACTTCACCGCGATCTACTTTTAAATCCCGTTCCTGTCCCGCTTTTTATCTTGGTCAGGAATGAAATTAAAAAAACGGAAGCCCCGGCAAAAAACGGGACTTCCGAATGACTCTATTGGAACGTCAGCACTTAGAAGAGCCAGTCTTCCACGTTCTCGGTTTCCTTCTGGACTTCTTCTGCGGAGATGACTTCCGCTTCCTTGAACTCTTCACGTCGCCCCTGTTTTGGGCAGCCTTCAATGTAGATCGCCTTGTACGGACGGGCAGGGCAGATCGATTCGCAGCCGCCGCAGCCGATGCAGATGCTCTCGTCGATCTGCGGAATGGTGAGTCCCTTTTCCGGACCGATCCCGCGTGACGGGTCGCTGTACGGAACCATGGAGACCGCCTTCGTCGGGCAGTGTTCATCGCACGCACCGCAGAAAGTACCGTCGACCGGGACGACGCAGTTTTCCTTCACGAAAACGACTTTTCCCATCTGGACGTAGTTCTTTTCCTTACGCATGGCCTCCGCGCGTTCCGGTGCCGTTTCCGGAATCGTTTCACCAGTTTCTTTGGCGTGTTTTTTGACCATGCGCATGATGCTGATCGCCTTGTTCGGGCAGACTTCCGAGCAGATCGTACAGTCGTAGTTGCAGAAACTGGACGAAAAATCCATCACCGGCAGGAACATGCCCTGGAGACCGTACTCCATGAACGCCGGCTTGAGAACGTGCTGCGGACACTTCGCAATGCAGAGATGGCATCCCGTGCAGTGGTGCATCAATCGGCCGTAGCTTCCGGCTCCGGGAGGCGCGACGGGATTTTTCCGCGTCCAGGCATGCTGCCCCGTCCGGTACACTTTGTCGGGTTCCGGCTTCACCATGACCGTTTTGCTCACCGCAGCCGCCGCACCCGCAACGACGGGAACCGACGCCGCCATGGAGCTTGCCGTGATGAGAAAATCACGCCGGGCACGCGCTTTGGCTTCCTCGGCTTTTTCCTGCTTTTTCTGCTCGTTTTTCTTCTCGATCTCCAGACGTTTTTTTTCCGGCAGACTTTCCAGAGCCGCCTTTTTCTTCTCTTCCGCAGCATCCAGAATCGCCTGATCCTCAGCAGAGACCGCAGAACGCAGACGCAGCGGGTTCCCGATCGTGTACGTCAGCGCGTCAAACTGGCACGTGCCGAGGCAGTTGAAGCAGGTCACGCAGCGCGAAGCGTCCACGATTTTTCCCACGGTGTCCATGCAGGACGATTTGCATTTCGACGCACACATTCCGCAGCTTTTGCACTTTCCAGGGTCGATCCGAACACGGAAGAAAGAAAATTTACTCAAAAGTCCCAGAAGCGTTCCGATCGGGCAGATCGTATTGCACCACGTGCGTCCGCCTCGCCACGCCAGGACCGCGATGATCAGGAAAGTCGCCAGTGCGGTCGTGAATGTACCGAGCGAAAGAAGAACATTCGACATCGAAATGGTCGAAAACGCCATGCTTCCCGATGCAGAATCGGAAACGAAGCACGTATTGTTCAGAAGCACATAAATCGGACGGAAAAGCGCATTCGCGATGCGTCCGAAAATACTGTACGGCTCCACGATGTTCAGAAGAAGCGAAAATCCCATCGACGCGCCTCCAAATGCCAGCACAAGAAAGAGCCAGCGGAGGATCGGAAGCGGTTTCCTGTACTCGTACTTCTTTCCGCGGTGCACCCAGCGGCTCACCCACGCGATGAGGTCCTGAAGGATCCCAAGCGGGCAGATCACCGAGCAGTAAAGACGACCAAAAAGAAGCGCGACACCCAAAATCGTCCACACGATCCAATCCCCATGTCCCTTGAGTGCCGGAATGAACTGGATCCGCTCCAGCCAGCTGACCTCTTCGACCGTCAGTTTCTCAAGTTTCGGAGAAACGGCTTCCGAATCGGCCCCGGTTTCCGGAGAAACAGTCTCGGCAGGATCAGAGACGGCATCTCCAGCTTCTTGCGAAACGGGGGTGGTCTGCGTCGGTTCCTGAACAGTCTGCGCAGCCAGCGCGGCTTCATCGCGTGCCGTGCCGAGCATGATGTGCGTCCAGTCAAAGAAAAACAGCGTCACGGCCGTAAACATGAGGGCCGCCAAAACGATTCTCGTGTACTTCAGCATGATTTTGAGGTGGGGTTAGGTTAAGGAAATGATTTTCGTTTCTTTTTTGTTCGGTCAGCCGTACTTCGGAACTTGAGCAAAAACCGTACGCTTCCGGCACATTTTCGGCTCTGTATCCAGGATCAGATGCCTACGATCCGCGGCAGGAAAACACTCGAACGCACAGTTCCTCGACCGCCATGCAGTTTCCTGACCGTACACAGTCCCCGAAAGAGTTTCACTTCTCCGAAAAAGCTCCATTTCTCCCAAATGCCGTACCCGACAGCTTCACAGTTTTGCGCCAATGCACAGCCTTTCAACGGCAGCGGCGATCCCCTCGGCATCCAGCCCCGTTTCAGCAAGCTGTTCCGAGCGCGACGCATGCTGGACGAAAACATCATCCACTCCAAGACGCACAAACGGAGGCAGCTTTAGCGAAAGTCCGTCCAGAGCGACATTTTGCGGTGAAATTCCGGTTTGTGCGTCCACGGCAGCTTCCAGGACCGCAGCTCCCACTCCGCCGATCCGGCTTCCTTCTTCAACGGTGAGGACCCACGCACTGCGAAAAATACGCGGAAGGAGCGCGGAAAGATCCAGGGGCTTGATGAATCGGAGATTCACGACGCAGACCGTCCTGTCGCCAAGTGCACGTACCGCCGTCAGTGCCTCGGAAGCCTGCACGCCGCACGCAAGGATCAAACCGTTCCCCGGTACGCCTTCCTGCAGGATCTCGCACTGTCCCAGACGGACAGACTGACGCTCGACTCCCGAGATCTCCGGCGTCTGCGTCTTGGAATAGCGGATCGAAAACGGCGAATCCTGCGAAACCGCCAGTTCCAGCATCTCGTTAAGGTCCAGCTCATCGCACGGCGCGGAAACGGTCAGATTCGGAAACGGCCGAAGGTACGCCAGATCGTACGTTCCATGGTGCGTCGGACCATCCGCCCCCACGAGCCCCGCACGGTCCATCAAGAGGGTGACGGGCAGGTTCTGAAGCGAAATTTCCTGGAAAATGTGGTCAAATGCACGCTGCATGAATGTACTGTAAATGTCCACGATCGGACGCATTCCCGCCTTCGCCATCCCGGAAGCCAGAACGACCGCGTGCGATTCGCAGATCCCAACGTCAAAGAAACGGTTGGGGAACTTTTTCCGGATCTGCTCCAGCTTGTTTCCCTGGCACATTGCGGCCGTAATGACCGCCACACGCGGGTCTTTTTCCATCAGCTCCATGATCTTTCGGCTCGCCAGCACCGTGTATGAGCGGTCCAGTTTCTGGGATGGAATCAGATCTGCCTGGGCCGTCTTTTCAGGAAACTCCGCTCCAGAAACCGTTTTCGCAGTTTCCGAAACACCCGGCTTTTCAGGAAACTGCACCCCGGAAAGCATCTGCGGCGACGGCGCATGGTAGCTTGCCGGATCGTCTTCGGCAGGATGGAATCCATGGCCTTTCTGGGTCAGGACATGAAGAAGCACCGGCCCGCCGTGCTCACGCGCCATTCTGAGAAATTTCTGCAGCTGACGAATATCTTG
>CAZRGJ010000226.1:0-5140 GCA_964599445.1 uncultured Planctomycetaceae bacterium
GGCGGAAGCTCATCAATTTTGCGGTCCGGAAGGGCTTTTGGATGAATTTCAGGCGCGTGAGGCAGGATTCCGGGATCTTGCGCAGCGTGGAGCGGAGTCGCTGAGCCGTCAGGAACGCCGTGCGCTTGCGGAAGCCGAGACGATGCGCTTTCAGGAGGTTTCGTGTGTCGTGACCGGTGCGATCCCGCTCGTTTTCAAGGCACAGCAGCAGCTGCTGAAGGATCTGATCGTGAGTTTCATGACGGCCTTCATTCTGATCCTCTTCACTCTGGTCGTTCTGCTGCGAAGTGTTTGTGCCGGTCTGGTCGCGATCCTGCCGAACATCTTGCCGAGTATCGTGATTTTCGGGATCCTCGCGGCTCTGGAGGTCAGGATCGACATCGGGACGATGATGACGGCGAGCGTCGCGCTTGGGATCACGGTGGACGGTACGCTGCATTTTCTGACGTGGTTCCAGCGCGGGATCGCTCTGGGGCATGACCGAAAAAATGCGGTGCTTTATGCGTACTCGAATTGTGCGGGGGCGATGGTACAGACGGCATTCATCTGCAGTTTCACGTTCCTGGTGTTCGTTTTCAGTGATTTTATGCCGGTTGCGCGGTTCGCCTGGATGCTGTGTGTGCTTTTGACTGCGGCGATCATTGCGGACCTTTTCCTGACGCCGGCACTTTTGATCAGTCCGCTGGGACGGTTTTTTGTCCGAAATACTGACCGGAAAACGAAAGAGGGAAATTTCGGGACTTGAATATTTTTTTGAGACCCTGAATTTTTTGCCAATTTTTTCCTGAAAATAAAATATTCAGTAGAAAATTTTACGGAGTCCCACTTCCAGTTTTGAAATTTTGGAGTATAATTAGCAGTGTTGCGGTATGGGCTTTTCGGAGGATTTGTTCGAAAAGTCCGTGCGCAGTTTGGGTTTTGGGGTGCAGAGTGTACTGTGCCCCGCGAAAATAATTTGCCGGTGTTTTGCCAAACGGCTTTCCTGTCGGGAAGCGATTTTGTTCGTTTTGGGATACTCTGCGGTTTGGCCGTATGGGGACAGGATATGTTGGGCGGCAGTGCTGAATGGCCTGATGGATGCGGCGTGCGGGTGGACGGAATTTTTCCGAATTCCTGGAGTGCAGTGTGTTTCAGTGTTTGGCGGAATCGGTTTTTGACCTCAACCCTCGGAGTTAATTGTGTCGCATATCGATCATCTTCCCGGTTCGTTTTTTGGTCCTCCAACAGTCGTTGACCTGATTCGCCATCGTGCGACGCATCAGCCGACTGACCTTGCCTTTGGCTACCTCGTTGACGGAGACGACGATATGATCCGCATGACGAATGCGGATTTGGACCGCCGTGCGCGTTCGATCGCAGCGTGGCTTCAGGCGCATGGTCTGACGGGTGCGCGTGCGATGCTTCTTTTCCCGCCGGGACTTGATTTCATCGCGGCCTATTTTGGTTGTCTATATGCGGGCGTCGTTGCTGTGCCGGTCTATCCGCCGCGCAAGAATCGTTCTGCCAATCGTGTGCAGATCATCGCGACGGACTGTGATGCGAAGGTCGCGTTGACGAATTCGGAAGTGCTCAGCCGTAACGAGCAGCAGCTCAAGGAAACGCCGTTCCTCTCTTCCATGCTTTGGCTGAATACGGATCAGGTGGAAGCCGGTTCGGAAAAGGGCTGGGTCATGCCGGACATTCACGGCGATACGGTCGCGTTTCTGCAGTATACGTCGGGATCAACGGGGGATCCGAAGGGTGTGATCATTGATCATTCCAATCTGATGCACAATTCTGCGACGATCGCGAATGCCTTTGAGATCACCCGCAGCAGCGTCGGCGTTTTCTGGCTTCCGACGTACCACGATATGGGACTCATCGGCGGCGTTCTTCAGCCCCTCTACATGGGGTGCCCGAACATCATCATGTCTCCGATGGCGTTTCTCCAGCGTCCGTTCCGCTGGCTTTCTGCGATTTCGAAATTCCAGGCGACGACCTCCGGCGGCCCGAACTTTGCGTATGAGCTTTGCGTGAAGAAGATCAAGCCGGAGCAGGTCAAACAGCTGGATCTGAGCTCGTGGAAGGTGGCGTTCAATGGTGCCGAGCCTGTTCGTCCGGAAACCCTGGAAGCATTTGCCGAGAAATTTGCCCCGGCCGGTTTTGATCCGCGGGCTTTCTATCCGTGCTATGGTCTTGCGGAAGCGACGCTTTTGGTTGCGGGCGGATTTGTGCCGACTCGGCTGACGGAACGCAGTTTCGACAGTGACCTTCTGCGCAAAGGCTGGGCGGTCGAGATCCCGTCTTCGGCTCCGAAAGCACGCCGGATCGTCGGAAACGGCGGATGTATGCCGGACCAGGCGGTCGCGATCGTGAATCCGGATACGGATGAGATCTGCGTGGACGGCGAAGTCGGCGAGATCTGGATCCATGGTCCGAGTACGGCGAAGGGGTACTGGATGAAGCCCGAGGTGACGGAACGCAGTTTTCATGCGTACATCAAGCCGCGAAAAGGCGAACGTATCGCGGTTCCCGGTCCATATTTCCGAACGGGGGACCTTGGTTTCCTCTGGAAGGGTGAACTTTACGTTTCCGGCCGTCTGAAAGACATGATCATCTGGCACGGTGTGAACCTTTACCCGCAGGACATCGAGCTGACGATCCAGAACGCGCATGAGCTTTGCCGTGCGGATTCCGGTGCGCTCTTTGCGATCGAGAAGGATGGGCGTGAGCAGCTGGTTCTGGTTCAGGAAGTGGATCGGAAACTGAATGCGGATTACGCGGAAGTGATCGAGGCGGTTCGGAAAAAGGTCTCGCAGGAACATGAACTGCCGCTGGACGTTATTTACCTGATCCGTCACGGTGCGATTCCGAAGACATCGAGCGGGAAGATCCAGCGCAACGGCACGCGCATCGAATTCCTGGCGGGAAATTTTGACCCGATGATGGTTTGGATTGCGTCGGAAAACCGGATCTTTACGGAACAGGAGTTTGCGGCTCGGAAAGCGGAAGAAACGGCGAAAAATGCGGAATCTTCGGCACAGGTGAAAGAGAAAATGGCTGCGGATGAGCATGATTCCGACGAGATCCGCGAACTGATCCCGGATTGGGAAGATCGTCCCCTTGCGCTTCAGCTTCCGAAGTCCCACGGCATTGATGTTCAGCCGCTTGAAGAGCGTCTTGCTGCCCGTGCGTTGGCGGAAAGTGCCAAAATGCAGGGGGCTGCCATGACGCAGAGTCCGATGATCGGCGCGCACGTCGAAGGCGGAGCGTCTGCGGAAGTCGCTGCGTTTGCGGATGCGGATGACGATGAGGAAGAATACGATGACGTCACGACGGCACTGGGCGGTGACGGCGCGGGATTTGATCCGGTCCTGGAAGCGTTCAGCGAAGCGGTTCGGACGCTCAATACGGAGGGACTTCCCGAAGATCTGGCTCGTCCGGAGTGTGTTCGCCGTATGCTGAAGATCATCATTCGCGAAATCAAAAACGTCGCGAACGAACGTGCGGTCAACCTGACTGTTGAGACGCCGATCACAGAACTGGGGATGGACTCTCTGGAACGGATGGAGATCCTGAATTCTCTGGAAGAGACCTTTGGCGGCCGGTTCCCGGAAATCGTGCTTCAGGATCTGGTCACGGTCCGCGATGTGGCGGAGGCGGTCTGCAAGCATCTTGGTGATTCCGCGCGTCTTCGTGAAGTCCTGACGTCCTCACGTGTTTCGACGGGGCGTCCAGCCTCTCCCATGGCATCCGCGGCTTCTGCAGGCAGTACGTTGGCTTCTGCTGCGGCTGAAATTCCGGAAGAATACTATGTTTTTGAAAAGTCGCCGGAATATCAGCAGCTCGAAATGAGTAAACAGACGCTCCTGACGTCCGGGATGCGGAATCCGTACTTCACGACCCACGAGGCACTTTCGAAAGATACGACGGTCATCGGCGGGAAAGAGTACATTCATTTCTCGAGCTACAATTACCTTGGCCTGGGAAGCAATCCGGAAGTGATCGAATTCGTCAAGAGCGCGCTGGATCAGTACGGGTGCAGCTGCTCGGCAAGCCGGCTCGTTTCGGGACAGAAGAAGATCCACGTCGAATTCGAACGTGAAATGTCCGAGTTCAACGGTACGGAAGACGCGATCGTTTTCTCGGCAGGACATCACGTGAATGAAAGCGTGCTTGGCCATGTGGTCGGCAAAGGGGACCTGCTTCTTCAGGATTCGCTTTCGCACAACAGTATGGTCATGGGCGCACTTCTTTCGGGTGCTCAGCGCCGTCCTTTCGAGCACAACAATTGGGAAATGGTGGACGATCTGCTGAAACGCTATCGTTCCGAGTACCGTCGTGTATGGATCGCGGTGGAAGGCGTCTACAGCATGGACGGCGATATTGCGCCGATCCCGGAATTCATCGAGCTGAAGAAACGGCACAAGGCGTTCCTTTACGTCGATGAAGCGCACTCTCTCGGTACGCTCGGCAAACGGGGTGCTGGTGTGTGCGACCATTTCGGCATTGATCCGAATGAAGGCGACCTCTGGATGGGAACGATCAGTAAATCGTTTGGTTCCTGCGGCGGTTTCATTTCCGGTCGGAAAAACATGATCGAGTACCTCCGCTGCACGACGCCGGGCTACATTTTCAGTGCGGCGATCTCTCCGGCGGCGACGGCTGCGGCACTCGGAGCACTCCGCGTACTGAAGCGTGAGCCGGAACGCGTGGAGCGTTTGCGTCAGAATTCCGCCCTCTTCCTGAAACTGGCCAAGGAAGCCGGTCTCGATACCGGGTTGAGTGACGGAACGCCGGTCATTCCGATTATTTACGGAAATTCGCAGCTCAGTATGTTCGTTGCTCAGCAGCTCTTTGACCGCGGCATCAACGTTCAGCCGATCATTTACCCGGCAGTTGAAGAACGTGCTGCGCGTCTGCGTTTCTTCATGACCGCCATCCATATGGAAGAGCAGATCCGCTTTACGGTCAAGGCTTTGATCGAAGAGACTGAAAAAGTGAAGCAGATGCTGGGAATGCGCTAGTCTGCGGAACGCCGCGGAAGAGACTGGATCCGGTGTCGTCCGGGTCTTGGATTTGAAAATGTGTGGTCGAAAGCGGTTTCGTTGAGGAACTGCTTTCGGCTTTCATTTTGGTGGGACTTTGATTTTCGGAGAGC
>CAZRGJ010000227.1:0-5125 GCA_964599445.1 uncultured Planctomycetaceae bacterium
AAACAAACCGCCCGCGGGTCCTTCCTAGGCCGTCGGAGAAAAGAACAGCCACCGAAGCGCATAAAATTTTAGACACACTTTATTTATTTATTTTTTTGGGGATATGGGACGGAAAAAAAGGGAACTTACCGCCGAAGAAAAGCGCCTCGCTTATGAGGAGCACAGGCAGGACATGGCCGCGCGATCAGCCGAACTTTCCGCGGTTGGCCGTGACATCGGGGAGATACCCCCGCCGGCGGATCCGGAGCGCAGGGCGGCCTGCTCGCGAGACTATCTGCTTTTCTGCAAGACATATCGCCCCAACGTTTTCACGAAGCCCTTCTCGAAGTCCCAACGCGCGGCTGCTCGCCTGATGCAGCAGGCTATCCTTGACGGCGGGACCTATGCGTGGTACATGTCACGCGGCGGGGCGAAGACCACGCACTCGGAGGGCGTGACGTGCTGGGGGCTTTTGTACGGCCACATTCGCTTTGCGATCCTCGCGGGGGCCTCGAAAGACGCGGCGGGCGACAGCTACGAAGCGATCAAGTACGAACTCGAAAGCAACGACCTTTTTCTGGAAGATTTTCCCGAAGTATGCCTCCCCGTCCGGCGACTGGAAGGGAAGCCCCAACGCGCGGCCGGGATGCTCGCAGACGGCGCGGAATTACGTTTTGAGTGGTCCAACCGACAGCTAGTTTTCCCGATGGTGCCCGGCTCGAAATCCGCGGGCGCGATCTTGCGCTCGATGGGGTACGGCGGCCGTTTGCGCGGGCAGAAATTCCACTCGCAACGTCCGGACTTTTTGATTCTGGACGACATACAAAAAGATACCACAGCCCGAAATCCGCGCAACGTCCAGCGCGACCTCACGATCCTGCAAAGCACGATCAAGGGGATGAAAAACCGCGGCGGAAAGTTCACCGTCCTGGTCCCCGGCACACGCTTGAATCCCCATTGCTTTATGTCACAGGTCACAGACCGGCAGAAGTTCCCTGACTACCAGGGCAGGATCTTCAAGGCGATGCCGAAGATGCCGGTGAACCTCGACCTCTGGCAGGACTACAAAAAGGCGTGGATACAGGGGACCTCGGACGCCTGGGCAGAGAACCCGGACGACCCCGACGCCTGGAGCAAAGGCTACAGCTTAGCCCTTGAATTTTACCGGCAGAACCGCGCAAAAATGGACGCAGGCGCAGAGGTAGACTGGCCCGAAATGTTTGAATCGCACGAAATTTCCGGGATCCAGAACATGATGGACATCTACCTTTTCAACGAAAGCGGTTTTTTCGCAGAGTACCAGAACTCGCCGCTCACCGATCAGACGGACACCCGCCTTACGGAAGAGATGCTGGCGCAGAAAGTCCTGCAGGAACTCCCCGCCGGGATGGTGCCGCGCGGTACAAAGTGCCTCACGCTGGGGTGCGACGTCCAGAAAGAGCTTTTGTACTGGCTCGTCACGGCTTGGCGCGACGGTTTCGCTGGCCACATCGTGGCCTATGGCACGATCCCCGAACAAAATTCAGTTATGTTCAAAGCCGCAAAACCGCCTCAACCCTTGCGCGATTTGTACCCCGCGCAGAGTATGGAGGGACGCCACAATATCGCGGTCAACGCGCTGATTTCCGCGCTTATGGAGCGCGATTGGGAGTGCGAAGACGGCGGGGTCATGCAGATAGACCGCGGATTTATCGACGCGAACTGGGAGGAAAGCCGGGAGACGATCACGACCGCTATTTCCAGAGCCTACCGACAGTACGAAAAAAACGGAAAATTCGCGGCTTTTCCACTTCTTCCCTCACGCGGAAGAAACACGGCGGGGGAGTCCAGGAAGCGCGACATTGAGGCTCGGTGCCCTTTTGCGTACCTGCTCCGTCCAGAGACGGACGCGAAAGGGAAAAGGCTGGAACCTTGCGGGACGGTCTGGGTCATGACGAACAAAGTAAAAAGCTATGCGGTAGAAAGACTCGCCGCGCCCATTGGTGCCCCCGGCTCGGTCACGATCCACGGCGCAAGAGCCGGGATGCATGCAGGGATTTTCGACCACTTTACCGCGGAATATCCGACTCCGGCAAGCGAAGGCACGCTGACATTCGATAAGTGGAAGATGAAGCCCGGCAGGCTCGACAATCACTGGTGGGACTGCTTTTGTCTCACCATAGCGGCAAATGCCATGCAGGGCGCACGACTGGACGTGCACGACGCCCCGCCGAAGCGTCTTTTCAGCGGGGGCGTAGACTGGGACAAAGTAGGCTAGATGAAGGGGGAAGACATGGGGGAAGAGAGACAGAAAAAAGCACGCTTGCGCCGATGCCCGGAGTGCGGCGGTATCGTCAAGGTCTACGCCACACGGCAGACGGCGGGACGGATCAGGAGGTACACCCGGTGCCTTTCTTGCGGGATGCTGGAACGCACGGAAGAACGCCTTCCGGCGCGAAAAACAGACGGAAACAGCGAAAACAGCCCGGAAATTTCATAAATATTTTTGTGCTTACTACCCATAGTACGGTATTTTTCCACATACCATTGACATTCCCCGGAGGTGCTGTATATTGGGGATATAACCGAAAGGGGACACAATGGAAAACGCAGAAAATACCACATCTGAAAGCGTTCTAAACGCCGAAAATTCACCGATCCAGAGCGCACTTCAAATCGCCGCCTCCGGCGTGCAAAGCGTCTCAATGGGCGGACGGACGATCACGAACGCGAACATCAAAGACCTTATCGAACTTGACCGCTACCAAACCGAAAAAGCGACTTCTGGCGCTCTTGGTCTTGGTTTTGAAGCCGGCGTTCGTCCAGGCTCGACGCGCTTTTAAGGAGGTCTGGCGATGGGTATCTGGCCATTTTCTACACGCAGAAAGAAGCTGAAAGACGCAAAGCTCGCCGGGGAAGTGATGGCGGCTTTTCTTGAAAGTGCGTCTAACTTGCCCCGCAACGCCGCCCACTGGGCGGAAGCTCACGATCTGTATTCAGAGCAGACCGCGACCGACGAAGAGCGTGCGCTTATCCGCGGACGTTCACGCCATGAGTACCTCAACTCCGGCTACATCTCAAACGCTGTGCGGAAGTTCAAAACGCACGTCGTCGGACCGACCGGACCGGAGCTGAAGCTCACCCCCGGCCGACACCGAAAAAGCACAGTCCAGATAGCGGATGAAGACCGCGACCATTTGGAGTGGGAATTCTACTTTTGGGCCGAACAGACGCAGAACCTCGACAAACTGGAAGCCGTCGTTGGTGCTTTAATGTACGACGGGGAAGCCTATCTGCAAGCCGTCTACGACCCGCACATCGACGAAACGGGGCTGAATTTTCAGGAAATTGAAGCAAAGCGTATCGCTCACCCGAACGGCGGGGCCACCGATCCGGACGAAGTCGATGGCGTCGTCTACGACGGTCTGAACCCCGTTCTTTACTACGTTGCCCGCCTGGATACCAACCCCCATTTGGGCGAAGAGTACGCGTATTTTCAAGTCCCTGCCGAACAGATGCTCTCGATGGCCAATCGGGAGCTTATCGCACAGAGGCGCGGGTTGCCGATCCTGCAACCGACACTGCAACTTCAGGCTGACGCCCGAAAGTGGACGGTCTACACTCTGGCCGCCGCAGAGATGGCGGCACGCGGTGGAGCAGGCTTTTTGAAGCTGATAAACGGTGCGCCCGACGAGACCATAGAGCGTCTCCTTGGCCGTGCCATAGCCGGAGCCTACATGAGGGGGGAACCGGGGCTTTATAAGATACTCCCACCGGGTATGGAGCCCGTCGGACCTGACCCAAAATTCCCGATGGCAAACTATGACGATTTTGAACGCGCGGTCAACCGTGCAATTGCAGCAGGAGCGGGAAGCACGACAGGCGTTATGCTGGGCGATACTTCCAACTACAACTACAGCTCGTACAAAGGAGACAGACAAAATTACTGGTCTTGGATCCAGCACTGGCAGGCTCAGCTTTCAAAGAAGATACTCAACCGTCAATTCGACCTCTGGATACAGTGCCAATCGTCCTACGATCCAATCGCCCGCCGGGTGCTCGACTCGGCCGGAGGGAAAGCGTGGCGGATACCGCGGGAATGGCGTTTCCAGAAGCCCCCGTCTGTTGACCCACAGAAGGACGCGCAAGCGTGGCAGGTGCTTAAAGACATGGGGTGCTACTCGCGGAACATGATATGTGCAGAGCTGGGTATCGACTTTAACGACGTGCTCAACGACCTGGAAACGGAAAACGGGAAACAGGGGAAAGATGGACAAAAAATTTAAATTTGAACCGCTCTATTCCGGCTCGGTTTTACACATTGACAGCTACGATCTGCCGATGGTGCTTGACCTGGACGGAGCGGACCTTGCGGGCCTGCCGGTCCCTGCCTGCTACGCTCACGCAGAAGACGCACAGGTAGGGACTATCGACGAAGTACACATCGTCACCGACGACAAAGGGAGAAAGTCCCTGCACGCCTCCGGGACTTTTGACCCGGACGCCCCCGCCGCCCGGTATGTCATCGCAGAAAAAAAGGCGGGGAAAGTCTGGGAGGGGAGTATCCATACTCACGCACTCTGGACTTTTGACATCGAAGAAGTAAAGCCGGGGGAGAGCGCGGAAGCTAACGGCCAGGTTTTCATCGGCCCTGTTCTTATCGCTCGACGCTGGAAGCTGAAAGAAGGATCTTTTGTGGAGCTTGGCGGAGACGCCGGGAGCCGCGCGGAAGTACTCGCTAGACTCAAACAGAAAGGAACTTTTACTATGACAGAGGACTTGAAAGCGTACATTCAGTCGCTGAACTTCAACCCTGACGAAATGACAGCAGAACAGCTCGCAATCTTCGAACGCTGCCTGCTCGACCGCACGGAAGCACTCAAAACGGCCGGCGCAAGTGCCGACCTTGACGTGAACGGCAACCCGCTGTCCGACGTGGACGAAGAGGGCAATCCGCTCGCCGACGATGAAGCGGCCGCCAACCTGGACGAAGAGGAAACGCCGGAAGCAGCCGCCAACCTGGACGCCGAAAAGAAGCCGGAGACCACGGCCAATCTCGACGAAAAGAAGCCGGAGACCACGGCCAATCTCGACGAAAAGAAGCCGGAAGCAGCCGCTGCTTTCCGACGGAGCAGGACACCGGCCACCGCTTTTCATCGTGCGTGCC
>CAZRGJ010000228.1:0-5089 GCA_964599445.1 uncultured Planctomycetaceae bacterium
CCAGGTAAAGGTTTTCCGCGAACGTCAGGCCGAATCCATGGTAGAGGACCCAGTACACGCCTGCCATCATCGTCGGAAGGAGCGGTGGTTTACTCGAATAGTAGTGTCCGTCATGCTTCACCATGTCGATCGTGTCCCAGCCGCGCAGAAGACGCACTTTGTCGATGGCATACGGTGCCCCTTCGACACGCATTTCCGGCTCAACAAGCGCACGGATCGTGCACCACCGGCTTCGGTCATTCGCGCTGAAGAAAGGCATACAGAGGCTCGCGCTTTCCTGAAGTTTCGCTTCCGTCTTCGCCATTTCCGCCGCGATCGCCTCGGGACTTTCACCAAGCCCCTGAAGACGCGCTTCCTTTTCGGCAAGCTGTTTGGGGATCTGGTTCAGGCGGTAGGTCTGAAGATCCCGTTTGCTCACCGTGTCCACGGCAAAGATCCTCCCGAGGATCAGGCCAAGGGAAAGGAAAATCAGAATCGCGTAAATGCTTTTTCGCTGCGGAAGGTCCATAAAAAATCACTCCTGGGATTCAGGGAAACAAAAAAATGCAGGAAACACACTCTCGATCCCCGGCTTCTCTCGTCAACCAAAATAAACGAATGCTCCGGCACATCCCCGCATATTCCGCAAAGGCCCGTGAAGTCGAAATCATTCCACGCCCATTTTATCCGAAAAAATGGATCTCCGCAAGGTCTCTCCATGGAAAAATCCAAAAAATTTCCGATTTTTCTGTCCCCTCCGGACACAGTTTCCCCGAAAGCGAAAAGCAGAAACAGCATCCGAAAGTGCACCGCCTCCGCTGCCAAAATTACAGAAACACACAGAAGATCCGCAAAAGCACACAGAATGAGATCATCGAACGCAAAATTCACAAAAAACGAAACAGCGATGGATCTTTCAAATTTTCAAGCTCCTCTTTCGCATCTTTTCGCGTTTTTCGTGAATTTTGTGTCAGGATGAGTCTTTCACCGTTCAGCATCCTTCACCGTTCAGCGTCCTTCATTTTTCGAGTAGGCGTCAGGCGGTACACTGAGTACTTTCTGCAGTCGGCGTTTCTTCTTCCGGCGCACGGACGAATTTGGCCGTCAGCCAGAAAAGCGGGACGCAAAGAATGAAAAGTCCTCCCGCAACATAGCAGACGCACCGCAGGCCGTAACCGTACACGACGGCACCGCTCAGGAACGTACTGACGAGAATGCCGCTCATTCGAATGGACGACGCCAGTCCAAAGACCGCTCCGCGTCTCTCCACTCGCGTAAATTTCGAAAGCAGCGCGAGCAGCCCAGTCTCCAGTCCGGAACCGGCCAGACTGTTGATGAAGCGCATCGCTCCGTAAAGTCCGAGATTTCCCGCCACGCCCATCAGAAACATCGTCGCGCTGGAAACGATCAGAGCAGGAACCGCCACTTTCTGCGGAGTGTAGCGGTCGCAGAGCTTCCCAAGAATGATTCCGGAAAAGATCCCGCCCAATGCCGTCAGTCCGCAGATCCAGCTGGTGTGAAGCTCGGTATTTTCGGGACCGTGGATCTTCTCGATCATGAGCGGAACGTACGGCTCGTCGAATTTGCGCGCGATCGCGACGCAGAACATGATGAAGAAACTGATCCAGATGGTGGCGGAAAGCCCGCTCCACGCACCGCGGCACTTCTTCCCTTCGCACGGTTTCGGCGGAACGAAATTCTCGCGGATGAAAATATGGCAGAGGACTCCGGAAAGAAGGTAAAGCGCACCGCACGTGAGGATGGCGATCTTGAATCCGAAAAAGTGCATCAGTCCGCCGCCGAGCGCAAGCCCAATGAGATTTCCGCTCCAGACCGACGTCGTGAGCGTACCGAGGGCAAAGCCGTGGTGCTCTTCCGGAGTGCTGGTCACGACGAGCGTCTGCGATGCCGCAATGGTTCCCGTAAAGAGGCTCACGATAGCCCGGACCACGATCAGCCAGGCAGGAGAAACCGCCAGAATCATGCACGGAAAAAGGAGGCCGTTCAGATAGTACGCGCGCAAAAGCATGATCTTCCGCCCAAATCGGTCTGCCAGAATCCCCCAGATCGGCGTCGCGATGCAGTAGCTCAAAAGTCCCGCAAACGTAAATGCAGCCATCCAGACGCCAAGTTCACGCTCGTCGCGGATGTTCCACGTATCGCGAATGTGGATCGGCACGAACGGGATCGCCGCGGCAAAACCGGCCATACTCAGGATCTGCGCGATCCAGATGAAAAAGAGATTCTTCTTCCAATTAATGTCGGGGATCCTGGATTCAGGCACTTCCAGTGCCGCTGGGTCACTCATGGGACGATTTCCTTAAAAAAAGCCGGAATATCCGGAAACAGGAAACGAAAATGCGATGCCGACGCTTACG
This sequence comes from uncultured Planctomycetaceae bacterium, assembly GCA_964599445.1. GTDB lineage: Bacteria > Planctomycetota > Planctomycetia > Pirellulales > Thermoguttaceae > RGIG3701. Next base: position 2,358 of record CAZRGJ010000228.1, read on the forward strand.
CAGCTGAGAGTTCGCAGAAAAAGCTTCCGCACCGTGCACGAAAATCGTCCATCGCAAAAAAACTTTTGAATTTTCGGATTTTTGGACTTCCTGACTTTAAATTTTCAGGAATGCATGGAAAATTTCCAACATACCGCGGGAATGCCGTTCATTCTGCCGACCAGAGATGGAAGTGCCAAAGACACCAAATGATTCCCAACAGAGCGAGGCCCCCACGTACGAAAAGTACTTTGCGAGCTGCCCATCCGCCGCGCCAGAGCCACGGAACGGCACTCAGAATACGCATTCTGTTAAAAAGCCAGGCTCCATAAGTGAAAGCACTGACCTCATCTCCCTCAAGTGCCATTTTTCGTACGTACTCGCACGCTTCTTTCTGTTCCGGAGATCCTTTGGGATAGAGAAAAAGTAAAACGCGGAATGCTTCCTTCCAGCCAAGTTCAAGGGCATCCTGCGCGTACTTTTGAGCCGCTTTGCGGTCCTGCTTCATTCCGATCCCATAAAGTGCACAATAAGCAAGACAAAACTTTGAGTTTCCGAGTGCTTCTGTCTGTCGAAAAAGCGCGACAGCCCACTCCGGATCCTTTCTCGTGCCGATCCCCTCCAGAAAACAGTACCCCAAATTTGCCAGAGCGAAAAGATTTCCTCCCTCTCCTCCATCCAGAAGCAAAGAAAATGCCCGTTTCGGATCCTGTCTGCCGTTGCCGTCGTCAGGCAAAAGACACATCGTTCCCAGTGAATGAGCGGCGTTCACCGGCTCTAAAGCGTACGCTTCCTCCGCAAGACGAAACCCGGTCTCCCTATCCTCAGGGACACCAACCCCATTCCAATAAATCGCGGCAAGAGAAGTCATTGCCGGAACGTATTTTTGCGCAGCAGCCCGCTCCAGCAGTGAAACCATCTGCGCCCAGTCTGTTAAGGCAAAACGGAACGCCAAATGAAACAATGCCGACGCATTGCCGTTTTCCGCACGCTCGCGAAGTGTTTCCTCGTTTTCCGCGAACTCCGCTTCACCGTAGTATCGGATCGCGTACAAATGCAGACACCGTTTGGGAAACGAATCCATGAACTTTCCTTTTTAAAAAACGGTCCAAAAGACTGAAAGGGAAAAACATATTCACGAATGCCTTTCCCTTTCGTTTGGATCTCAAAAACTCATTGGCCGTTTTTCCAAACGGCTTTCGATCAGCGCGTCTGGAAATCACGTCCGACGCGGAATTCGCGCACCGTTCCGGAATCCGGATCGAACGCACGCACGATGATGCGCATACCGGGCATGAACGCCGTCGTCGGCGGCTGGTAGGAATTCGTATCGTAAATGTCGCGGTTTTCGTAAACCGACGCATCATCTGTTCCTGCCGTGTTGCCGACATACGAAAGCGTGGAACCGGAATCATAGTCGATCCCGCCAAGCCCGCTGATGTTCGGATAGCGAAAGCCCTGCGGATCATAGTACTGAGACTGATTCAGGTCATTGATGTCGCGGTAGCGTTTTTCGCGCGGATCGTAGATCTGGATCTTGAACATGATGACGTTCGGCAGAACGACGCATCCTTCATACTGATCCGGAAGATTGGTCAGTGCGCCGCCCGTCAAACGCGACCAGACCGCCCGCATCGAACGGTTCGCATAGTCGCCGAGCATTCCCGGAGAGATCATGCGCACATGAGGCAGACGCGATCCGGTGACGGTGGAGGAAGTCTCACTCCCCGTTCCGTTGAAGGCATAGTAGTTCCGCGGAGCATCCGGAGAATTCACGAACGGGACCGTCACGCGGTAGAGGTCATTTTTGAAAACGAACCAGATGACCTCAGCATACGGAGTCTGCATCGTGCGGGGATTGGTGTTCCCGACAGCAGTCGGATCCGTGAACGTAAACGGCTTTTCGCGATTGAAGACCGTAAACGCAGCAAAACCGGCGCGTCCGTTCGCATCGTTCAAAATATCCTGATCCACCAGCCACAAACCGCCGCGCTGGTACCGATTCGGGTCATTCACGTTCGTCGTCGTACTGCCGAGACACAGAAATCCCTCGTCCATCTCCACCGGACGCGGAGCCTGCGGAATCACTGAAATATGCGAGAGATCCTCCTGAAGCAGCATTTGCGCACTGCGGCACTGATTCTGAAGATCGATCAGCACGCGCGCATCCGCAAACGTCGTGTTGACCATCGAGATGATCTTCACCAGCCCCAGCAAAAGAAACAGCGCAAGCCCGGTGGCCAGCATCAGCTCGATCAGCGTGAATCCGTTGGGACGGCGTGCGTGCAGTCGTGAGTGATTTGTGTTCATGTTTTCTTTTTCCGAAAAAGTCGAAATTTCCAAATCGGGACGTCAAGTAATCCAGTATATCAGAAAACCGCCATCTTTTCAAGGAAAACTACCGGAAATTTTCCAAAAATTTCCTGATTTTCCGAAAATATTTGCCGAAATCTGCTCCACGCGGGCAGCTCCTCTCTCTGAATACGTACCGCAGGAGGTTTTGGTTCTTGATTCCGCCAGCCCAATTTCCGCTCAGAGCAACTTATTTCCAATCCTCACCGCCTCTATGCACTCGCAGTTCCCGGTGCACTCGCAGTTCCTGGTGTGCTCGCAGTTCCCGGTGTGCTCGCAGTTCCTGGTGTGCTCGCAGTTCCTGGTGTGCTCGCAGTTCCCGGTGTGCTCGCAGTTCCTGGTGTGCTCGCAGTTCCCGGTACGTTCGCAGTTCCCGGTACGTTCGCAGTTCCCGGTACGTT
>CAZRGJ010000229.1:0-3117 GCA_964599445.1 uncultured Planctomycetaceae bacterium
CCCGGGTTGGTTTCCCGGATCGGGTCCTTTGGTGGCTCCTTTGGTCCCACGCCTGCCGTCTGGTTTCCTACTCCTTTGCGGCAGGCTTTTTTTTATCGCTTTTCAAGGTCTGATACGCGCTTTTCAAGATCGTCAACGCGCGCTTCAAGGCCTTTTTTTTGTGCCTGTTCCTGCTCTTGCTGGACGGCTTGCGCTTTTTCGAGTGCCGCGCCCCGCACAAAAGCACTAAGGCTTTCGTGCGTTTCAGACGCCGCGGCTTCTACCTGCGCTTTCTCTTTCGCTGAAAAGCGTATCATGACCGGAGAGCGTCGGTCTTCCGGCTTCTTTTTCGGCTGTATGAAGTCTGCCACTTTTTCACCTCCTTTCTTTGCTGTATAGCGGCACGTTGTATATCGCTTTTCTTTTCTGTCAAGGGGTATCGGCAAAAAATCTCCAAAAAATTGAAAAATTTTTTCTGCACCCCCTTTTCAGCTCCTCCCATCCCTGATAAAATGTCGGTTGGAGGCATTATCATGGATTATATTTGTATCGATTTTGAGATCGCCCACGAACTGCGGCGGCTCCCCTGCTATATAGACGCCGTGAAAGTATCAGACGGCCAGATCGTAGACCGTCTGCGGTCTTTCGTCAAGCCGGCCGGAGGCTTCAGCGAGGCCTGCATCCGATACCACGGCATCACTCCGGAGACGGTAGAAAAGGCTCCGTCCTTTAAAAAGGTATGGCCTTCTTTCCTGGACTTCATGGGCGATCTTCCCTTGCTTTCATACCTTCCAGAGGTGACGGACAAAGTTTTCATGGACGCGGCCCTTCTGCACTACAAAATGCCCGCTTTCCCGCCCCGCCGGTGGGCCGACGTTGCCGCCATGGCGCGCTTTGCCGATCGCGTCCAGGACTCCCCATCTATGGAAGATATGGCATCCCGCTTCGGCATCTACTACGCGCCGCACGAGCGGGTCGAGGCATACACTTTGGCGGATATGGCCATCCGCTTCTGCGAGTCTTTCGGTGAGCCTCTTTTTGAGCGCTTTTTCAGCACGTCCCCGCTTGATGACTTTTCCCTTGCCATGCTTCACTATCCCCCCGCGGATAGCAGGCTGGACGGCCTTTTTTTCGACTTCTGCGGTAACTTCCAGCCGGAGTTCACCTGCTTTCAGCTTGAAGTTCTGGTACATACCTACGGGGCCATGACCCCTACTTTCGGCGGTCTAGACCCGACGCGCCGATATATCGTGCACACTCCGGATCGTGCCGGATCGCTGACTTCTGTACCCGGCCGGCATCATCCGCCCTGCTCTTCGATGACTTCAAAAAGCTCTTTTTTCCAGACGCTGAGGACGCGATTGCGACTTGCTCCAACTACGAAGAACGTGATTTTTACGTCATGGAAGATGAAATCGACATCGACGGTGAGATCGAACAGTAAATGACGAACGCCCCGCGATCCGGCAGACCGCGGGGCGTCTTTCTTTGTCGGTCAGCCTTCCCACCAGGAAGGCACGTCTCCACGCTCTTCAGCCGCAAGGCGTGCGAGTTGCTCTCCTTTGTGATCGTATATCTCCGTGGTCTTTATGCTTTTATGCCCCGCGATATAAGCCGCGGTCTCCACGCCATACCGGAGGGAGTTCGCCGTGACGGCGGCGTGTCTCAGCTGATACGGGAACCAACGCGGAATTACGACTCCAGCCTCCCGCGCTTTTTTCAGACGGTACTGTATCGCGTGATAGTAGGTCTCCGGCGTGTAATGATCTGCATAAAAAAGGGACTTTTCTTCGATTTTTGCACTGTCCCACCCGTATGACTCCCACGTCGGCCGGATCGCGTCCCGCGGTGAAAAGACGTACTCATCCGCCCCTTTCCCGCGGCAATGCTTCCTGAGGATCTCCATTTCGGCCGGAGAAAAGGCCGCATATCTTTTCACTTGAAAGCGCATCGTCTTGTGCTTGCCGATCGTCACCACCCCGCTTTTCGCCGTCATGATGTTCAGTACCCGGGGTCCGCACACTTCGGACGGACGCATACACGCCGCCCGCTGGATCCGCACCATATCCTGCAAGATCGGAGAGAGATGCGGAAGTGAGGCAAGGATCACTTCATCCGGCACATCTGTCCGCGGTTCGTTCACTTCAAGCTCATAGACTTCATCGCCTCGGCCGACAGGCTCCACGGTCTTGATTTCCAGCAGGTTCGATGCCGGAAAGAGCTTGCGTGAGACTCCCCACTTCAGAACGGAAACGAGATACTTCATCAACTTATTGACGTGCGAGAAGCTCCAGACTTTCTTTCCCTCGCCCTTTCGCTGGCCTTCGAGCGCGACCAACTCCTGCGCTCTTCGGAATTCCACAGAGTCGAAATCGTCCACGACGACAGTCCCGAAATCATCGAGCACCAGCCCGATGACTTTGCGCACATGCGCCTGATCGGTGATGTGGAGCTTAGGCAGCCGCAGCTCCATGTATTTCAAGAAAAGAATCGAAAGAGTCACTCCCTTTTTGGGGACTGCCTTTCGGACCTGGAGCATCTTATGCTGAAACTCCACATACTTTTCCTGAATATCCGGATCCCCTTCTCTTCCGAGGCGATGAAAGACATTTTTTCCAGCACCATCACGAACCCAAACCCTGAGCTCGTAATAAGGTCCTCTTTTTTTTCGGGAAATTTTCCCGAAACCTTCATTTTTTGGTCTTGGCATTTCTGTTTCTCCGTGAAAATAAATCGGCCATGGCCGAAAAACTCCTCTAATCACGCAAAAACCTGAAACACGAAACAAAAATCACAAGTACCATAAAAAACGGCAGAAAGACAACTTTCTGCCGCGATTACCCTCTAGGGGAGTCGAACCCCTGTACTAGGACTGAGAATCCTATGTCCTGGGCCACTAGACGAAGAGGGCTAGGGTATTAAGGAACTTGCGTCCCTCATGATGTGCTATAGGATAACATATTTTTTGTTTTCGTCAATGGGGGGGCTGGGGGTTTTTGGGAAATTTTTTTGAAATTTTCGCTTTTCTGGTAAAATGGGAATGATGTTGGCTGGAAAATCATCCGGAGTGCCATGATTTTGCGTGAATTTTGGGAGAATTCTTTCGGAGAACGGGTCGGGGATGGTTGCTCTGCAGGT
>CAZRGJ010000229.1:3127-5086 GCA_964599445.1 uncultured Planctomycetaceae bacterium
CAGGATGTTCATCTTCGGATCGATCCTCATGTGGGGAACGGATCCATGATGGAAGAGCTGTGCGGTTCGGAAAATCCTTTTATTTGTTAGATTCTGTACTGTGTTGTCGTTTTCTGGAATTTTTTTGAGCTTTTTTGTGGAAATTTCAGTTGTTTTAAAAAATCTGGTGTATACTTTTATCCATATTTGAATGAATACTTCAGTAAATTCCTGTCGGGAGTTCCGTATGAATCGTTTTGCAGAACGTAAATTTCCTTCCATTTACGACTTTACACGCAGAAACGCTGCGTTTTTGAGTGCGTTCGTTTCGCTGGCCAGTCTCATTCCGACTGGGACACAGGCGGACGTCGTCATTAATGGAGATGCGATTACCGGCGGCGGTACCTACTCTCAGGCGATTAACGCGACGGGCGATCTGAATGTGACTCCGGGTTCCGGTGAGACCATTACGTTCACGAACAACGTGGTCACGACAGGCGCGTTCAATCAGAATGGCAGTTTTGTCGTTTTTGAGTCCGGAACGAAAAACTCTTTCGGCACGTTCTACATCACGAACAATGGCAGCAATGCAAGTCCTTACAATAATAATACGAAAATGACGCTCAACGGCGAATTGACCGTCAATAATTTTAATATTTGCAAGCAAAGTACCGCGCATGTTGACATTAATGAAGGGGCGATCCTTACCGTCAACAATGACTTCATGATCAATCAGGCTAAAAACGCGCAGGGAAAGATCACCCAGAACGGCGGAACGGTGAATCTGAACGGTACGGGTGATCGGCTCCGTCTTGGGCACTATCGAAACACTGGCTATCCTTCCGAATATAATTTAAAGGCCGGCACACTGAATGTCCCGAACACCGTCATGCATGTCGCGTGGGACGGTTACGCGAAACTGAATATCAGCGGCGGTACCGCCAACATGAAGGGAATCAACCTTTCTGCCGCGAACGGAATGGGGTTCCTCAATCTCACGGGCGGAACGCTCAATCTTGGCGACGGAGGCGTGACGCACATTCTCCAGAAGTCTGCGACCGCGATCGCTCCGGAGATCAACCTTGGCACGGCGATCATCAATGCCGCGGCAAGCCACACATGGGCGGAGAATCTGACGCTCAATCTCAATTCCGGAGCGACGACGACCTTTAACGCGGACGAAGGCAAGACCATTACCGTCGACAGTCTCATTCAGGGTGCCGGAGCCATCAGGAAGACCGGGGCTGGAACGCTGGCACTCACCGGGGCGAACACATACACCGGTCAGACGATGATCGAGGGCGGAACCCTTCAGGTCAGTACGCTCAACGGAACGATCAATTCCAAAGTCTACGCTCCGGGGGCGGGAACCGTCCTAGAACTCGGTTTCAATACGGAAAGCGGCGATTCGGCGGTCTATGGCGGGAGTATTGAAGGTGAGAGGGATCAGAAGAACCTGACAATCAAAAAGGTCGGAGCCGGAACGCAGACGCTCAGCCGAACAGGCTACCTCATCGCCGGATCGAACAGCTCGCTGAAGGAAGTGATCGTTGATGATGGCCGACTTGTTGTCGATGCCGTTCACAGTGTCTTTACGGCCGGCAATACCAAGGGTTTTTTCGACACTGCCCCCATCACAGTTAACGCAGGCGGAACGCTTGAGTACGTGCAAGCCTGGACGACGTCGCCGAATGTCGACCTGACGCTCAACGGCGGGACGCTTCAGCTGGATAAGGTGCAGTATCTCAATAAACTGAACTTTAATTCCGGAAAAGTTGCGTTGGGGGCCAATGATGCGTCGTTGCGTGCCGGGTACGTCGGGACCGGCGTGTGGAACGTGACTGGCGGGAATTCCGTGATCGAGAATCCGGTGGAGATCGTTAAAAACGGCGACCATACGACGTTTACGCTCAACATAGCGGACGGTGCGTCGCTGGAAATGAAGCGGGAGGTTACCTGCATTATACCGTCGGTGCAGAT
>CAZRGJ010000230.1:0-3529 GCA_964599445.1 uncultured Planctomycetaceae bacterium
TTCACGGAATCGATCGCGAAATGGGTCTTTCCCCACATTTCCTGCGGGGCAGAACCGGGATCCAGCCGCAGACGGATGATTTTCCCCTCGGCAAGCCACCCGGGATGGATCCGGGCCGTCCGGAAGCCGTCCCCTTCCGCGATGTGCCATTTGGTCATTTTGGAACCGGAAAATCCGCCGTAGGGTCCCTCTGTCGTGTTCGTGAAGTAAAGCTCTCCCTGCGTCTGAAAATCCGCTTTCATGCAGACTTCTACGACCAGGCCTGCGCGCGTCGTGAAATCGACCGGGGGAAGAAAAAGGATCGGATCCCGGCTGACGTACATCCCGTGCAGTGCGCCGTCTTTGACGCAAAGCCCATCCAGACCGCCGCCGGAACGCCAGCCTTCCAGGTCTCCGGGCGTTTCAAAATCCCAGGAATAGAGGACGGTTTCTTCTGCACGGAGATCAGTTTGGGAGTTCGGTGAAAAAAAGAGCGTCATGGTGAGGCTCAGAAAAATGAGGAAGGATCTCATCGGTCGGGACTCCTTGAGGTTTAAGCTGAGTGGAAAGTGGAAGAACGGCAAAACGGCGGTCTCTGAAATCTGAAAAAAAGGAGAGGAGGTCCATTCCCCCTCTCCCCGTTAAATTTCAGACGCAAAAACGCAAATCGGAAAAGATCAGACCGTTTCCGGGACTGCGTAGCCTTTGCGGTACTCGCGTTTCAGAAGCGCATTGGCCTCGTCCGCACCGTCGCCTGAGAAGCGGCCGGTCTTTTCATCGTAGTTCAGCATTCCGCTCAGAACGACGCCGGAGTTTTCGAGCGAAAGCTCATTCGCGGCAAGGAGTTCCGAGGTGTTCGCCAGAAGCTCTTCCCAACGTCCGCCTGTCTTGCCGAAGAGGACTTCTGCGTTCTTCTGCTGGTACGGTTTTCCAACGCGGAACGCAATGTTCGCGAAATTGCACCATGCCGTCACCTGGTTCGCCAGCTCGACTTCTGCATTCTGGATCGACGGATCATGCGCCTTGACTGCATCGATGAAATTGCGCTGATGGCCGCCCCCCATGTTGCCCTTGAATTCGCGGATGACTTTCCCGTCGGCGTCGATCGCTTTTCCGGAACCGCGCTGGCCCCAGAACATTCCGCCCTCGCAGTAGACGCAGTATCCGCTTCCCGGGCCGGTATGCGTTCCGGCAGATTTGGATTTGGGACCCATCGGAATGTTGGATAGTCCAATGACCATCGGGATCGTTCCGGTGTCGAACCAGACAAAATGCACGTTCGGCGTTTCGCCTGCATCGCCGTACGTGAGACGCGCACCGCCGCCGAGGACTGCTTTCGGGTAGGCGACGCGATCAAGCAGCACATTGTTGATCGCGTCGTCGAGCACATGAACGCCCCAGTTCCCCATTTCTCCGGACCCGGTGTTCCAGTCCCAGTGCCAGTCGTAGTGAAACTGTGCACGGTAAAGCGGCTCATCCTGCGCCGGGCCGAGCCAGAGATCGTAGTCGATGCCTTCCGGGATCGGCAGCGGGGTGTCGCGCTTTCCGATCGAGCGGCGAATGCCGTAGCGGTTGACCGCGCAGGAGAGGATCTCTCCGAGTCCCTTTTCTTCGTGGAGGAATTTCTTGATCTCGGCCTGCATCGGGTCGCTTCTCTGCTGGGTCCCGACCTGGCAGATCCGATTGTACTTGCGCGCGGCCTTCACGACCTGGTCGCCTTCCCACTGGGAATGAGAAAGCGGCTTTTCGACGTAAACGTGCTTTCCAGCCTGCATCGCCCAGATGCTCGCCAGACAGTGCCAGTGATTGCACGTCGCGACGTAAACGGCATCGATCGACGGATCATCGAAGATCTTCCGCATGTCGCGGTACGTTGCGGCATCCTTGACCCGGGCTTTTGCGGCAAGAAGACGGGCTTCGTCTGGATCCGCGAATGCCGTGAGACGCACATCATCCATTCCATTGAAGGCATTCAGATGATCGCCGCCGCGCCATCCGATCCCGATGCCGCCGATGTGGATCTTTTCATTCACGTTCGTTTCGGCAAGCAATGCCGGGGCGGGGAGTGCGGAAGCGAGTGCGCCTGCGGCAAAGGTCAGTTTCGCAAATTGACGTCGATTCAGTTTCGTTTGAGTCATGGTCTTTTCCAATTTCTTTGATTTTCTGAAAAACGGTTGGGAAATGATCCAGCTTTCGGTACTCTGATCGCAAAATGGACCGAAATGATTTCGGGAGGTTTTCCGCTCCGGGAGACCGGAGCTTCGGAAATCAGGCTCAGATCTCTTTCATCATACCATATGCCGGAGTTTAAAAAAAGGAGGGACTGAAGTTTTTTGTGGCTGTTTGGCGGGATTTTCATAAAATTTTTGAAATTATTCGGCTCTTTCATGGAAAATTTGGGGGTTTTTGGGGATTTTTGCCGATTTTCTATTTCAGCTTGTCCTCCCCCTTTACTTTTCAGACACATTTTGCTAAAATTGAAAATAGAAGAGTGGATGGTCTTTCGGAAATCATGCCGAACGTTCGGAGGTCCCGAGGTCCGGCTCCCTGAAAGAAAATCGCTGGTGCTCTTATTTTCCCGCCTTTTTTGAATTTAAAGGAGTTGAATGATGGATCTTTTATTTGGAAAACGAATTTTCTGTTCCGCGGTCCTGCTGGGATCGATTGCTCTGACGGCAGCTGATCCGGCAGATTTTATGCCGTCTGTGTTTGCGGGAACTCCAGCTTCGGCAGGAACCTCAGAAGTCCTCTCAATGCCTGAAGCTGCTGACTCTCCTGCCGTGAAGTGGGCGAGACCGGATCTTGTGCAGGAGGTTCTGGACGGAAAACGCACGGAAGCTATGGCTTCATGGTGGGGGTTCGATGCGGAAGACTCTACCCGTTTTCTTCAGGCTGCGCTGGACTCCGGAGTGAAGAAGCTGCCGATCGACCGCCAGCCGTCCGAGTGGATCGTGCGTCCGCTCTCCGGTGCGAGCAACCTGGAACTCGTACTTCAGGACGGTGCCGTCATTCTGGCCAAACGGGGGGAGTTTCTCGGAAAATCGGATCCGCTCCTGCGTTTCAGGAAATGCGAAAACGTCATCGTTCGCGGCGAGTCACCCAACGCAAAAGCTGTCTTGCGCATGTGGAAATCGGACTACCAGAAAGCACCTTACGAAGCTGCGGAATGGCGGCACGGTCTGTCGATCCTCAGTTCGAAAAACGTGCTCATTCAGGACCTGACGATCGAGTACACCGGGGGGGACGGGATCTATCTGGGTGTCTGTGAGCGCGGCGTGACGAACGAGAACGTGACCATTCGGCGGGTCGACTGCAATGAAAATCATCGTCAGGGGATCAGCGTCATTTCCGCGAAGGATCTGCTGATCGAAGACACGCTGCTGCGCAACACGAATGGGACGGCTCCGCAGGCCGGGATAGATTTTGAGCCGAACCATAATTCGGAAGAGTTGACGAATTGCGTCATGCGCCGATGCGTCAGTGAAGGAAACCATGGCGACGTCTACGAATTTTACCTGCCGAACCTCGATCGAAGCAGTCCGGCGGTCTC
>CAZRGJ010000230.1:3539-5059 GCA_964599445.1 uncultured Planctomycetaceae bacterium
GCGGTCTCGATCGTGCTGGAAGACTGTGTTTCACGCGGGAATCGGAGAAGCGGTATCTCTTGGATGGCGTCGAAAGGGAAGGGAAAGAAAGGGGAAATCGTCCCGCCGATCCAGGGAATGCTGACCGTGCGGAATTTTAAGACGGAAAACGAGGGAAACTGCGGGATCCTCATGCGTGGGAACCCGATCGATTCGGTCAAGTTGACGTTTGAGGACGTCCAGATCAAAAACTGTGCACCAGATCCGGCCCGTTCGCCCATTCTGATTTACTCCAATCTGGATATTCAGAATGCGTGCGGAAACGCGAAATTCCAGAATGTGCGCGTCATTGACGAAAATTTTGACCGCCCGTTTTTTGCTTTCTATGATACTTCGAGTGAGTCCTTGGGACTCGCGGAGCTGGAAGGGGAACTTCTTTGCGAACGTGCCGGCCGAACAGAAAAAATCGTCTTCTCGCCGGAGTGGATCCGCGAAAATTACCCGATCAAGAATACTCGGCGTCTGCCGGTCCTTCCATTTCAAGCATCCGATCTCGTTCCGCTCTCCGATTCGGCTGACTGGAGGAATGAAATGGAAATTCCGATGATGCGGATCCGGCACCATGCACGCTTTCTTTTCTTCGCAAACGCGGGAGAACGCCTTGGATTCACGATCCGCCATACTCGCGTCGGACGCAATCAGGCGGGAGATTTTCCCATGGCTCTGACGGCTCCTGATGGAAAGAAGATCCCGTTGGCTTCTCTGCCGTTCATGAAAAGTACCGCCTATGAGATCAAAGCGGAACAGTCCGGAGTTTACGTTCTGGAATGCATGGGATCGCCGCACTCTTTCCATCTGGAAAAAACGACCGTCCCGGTCGCGATTGACGCCTCCAGTGTGAATTTCCTATCCGCAATCGGAAACATTTACTTCATGGTACCGAAAGGGACGAAAGAGTTCGGCGTCTGTATTTTCGCAAGCGATGGAGAACGTGCCTCGGCGGCCGTCTACGCGCCGAATGGAGAGAAACGCTGGGAAATGGATCCGATCTGCTCTTCGGAATTTTTCTATCCGACGGAAGAAGATGCGCAGGCGGGAGGGATCTGGAGGATCCAGTTTAAGAAGCCGAAAGAAGGCGGCTTTGAGGACTTCCATTTGCGTTTGCAGAACATTCAGCCCGTCATGGCTTTGAAGCCGGAGCTGCTTTTGATCGATAAAAAGCAGAGCGGGAAGAAGTAAAGAAACCGAACTCGGCTGCACGTCGGAAATGTGCCTCCTGGGGGGGCTGGATTTTTCTGCGGGCAGAGCGGAAATTCTGAAAAAAACGGCATTCTGCGAAATATGCGGAATGCCGTTTGTGATGTTTCCAAAAAATCAGAGGGACCTTGAAGAGCGGAATTGCTTTTCGTCCGGTCTAGAGGATCCGGAAGGCTTTTCGCGATTTGAATTTCCCCGGAGCTGCCGTAAACTTTTCCATTCCCTCCACGAGGACCGTGAATGGAAAAGCTTCCGGCTTGCCGAGTTAGATCAGGTCTCCGACG
>CAZRGJ010000231.1:0-5054 GCA_964599445.1 uncultured Planctomycetaceae bacterium
GGGATCTTTTATTTTCGGGGCCGAATGGTCGGCATCGGCGGATCGTATGGCCTTTCCGAATAAAACCGATGAACCGGGAAGAGCCGGTTTTGTGTCAGAATATGATTGTGTCGAAAGCATGAATGGTATCTTATTTGATGAAAATGTGGAAATTTTGCTCTTTTCATGAAAAAAGTTTAAAGTTTTGTGGAAAAAGTGAAAATTTTTTCATTAAAAAACAGAGGTGCGGTGTATAATGTCAGAGTATTGATTTCATTTTCCTGTTTTTTGATTCGATTTTTAGGCAAAATGATGAAACACACGATCCGCAAATTACTCACGAGCCTTTTGGCTACCGTAATGCTTTCTTCAATTCCGACTTGTGTGGATGCGGCAACGATTACCATAATGGAAGATGGTGCTGTCGGCAATCCGCCGTCGCCGATCACGGGAAATCATGATGTCGTCAAGACCGGGACCGGCGTTTACACACTGACCGGGACGGGAAACACATACACCGGAACAATTACCATCAACGGCGGTACGCTGCGGGTCTCAGCTACGAACGGACTGATCAAAACATCGCAGATCACTGTGAATGCCGGAGGTGTTCTGGATCTTGCCGCGAGTAACGCGCTTGCGTATACTACCAATACGCCGTACATCGTGCTGAACGGCGGGTCGATCATTTCGACGGTCGACGAAAACCACGTCAACCTCGGAAATCTCCAGTCCAACGGCGGCGACATTTCTTCGACGATGAAGCCCTCCAACCTCGGAAACTTTCTCCTCGGCGGCGAGATCCACGTGACGCAGGACACGCTCATCGACTGCCAGAAGATCCTCATTCGTACGAATGCGAACGGGATCAACGGAAAAGCGGGTAATTTTATCGTCGATCCCGGAAAGACCCTGACGATCAACGCGGAGATCAACTTCACGGACCTAGGGGGAAGAGATACGTGGGACATCAGCGGCGGCGGTACGGTCCGAATGATGAAACCGACTACCTCCACGCTTAACGGCGAGATGATCAACATTTCCGGCCAAGGCACGACGCTGGATCTGTGCGCGGATAATGCGCTCAACTTTGATGGAAATTCACACTGCACCATTACGCTCACTGACGGCGGACGGCTGAATTACTCCAAGGCCGGCTCGCACGCGAATCTTGGTTTCGTCGTTTTCGACGGCGGTTCCCTTGAAGCGGTCGACGCAGAAGGAAATCCGACGGAAGTCTCTGCTTTCGGCAACTACATCGCGAACAGAAAATGGACTGTCACGAAAGATTCTTCCGTGAATGCGCAGGTCTTCTTCAGGGGGACGTATGATTCCGGACAGATCGAGGTCGCGCCCGGTGCGACGCTCTTTATGGGCGGAAAGGTCAACTTTGACAGTTCATGGAATCCGGATCCAGAGACCGACATCATCATCTCCGGCGGCGGTACGGTCCGCGTTGTTCCTGGCGGTGCGACGCTCGGAGCTGTCCGCTACAAGAATGAGATCGTTCTTAACGGCGAAGGCACGACGCTTGCCTACGGTGATGGCGGAGATGCTGGGTCTTGGAGTATCGCAATGACGATCAATCCCGGTACTGTTTTTGAAACGAATCGATCCAAGGTCGGCGGCTACTATGATTTTAATGTCTACGGACGCGGCGGAACTGTCACAAACGTCGGTACATGCGAAATCGGATTTAATTACATGCTTACGTCCTATGCCGCAGAGAATGGCGAATATGAAGCCGGTCTGACCTTTACGGGTACGCAACCGATGAGTATCGTTGCGGAAAAACTCGAAGGAGATGGAAACGTCATCGTGACCGGTGAAAGTGCACAGCTGAAGCTACTCGGCAAGAATCCGAAATTCTCCAGCGATTTCATCGTGCGTGACGGCGGAACGGTCAACGTTGTGGATAAAGACGCGTTCGGGGCAGGTACGCTCGTTTTTGACGGTGGTACGCTTACGAATACTGGCGCACAGTCCAGCGGCTGGAGCATCATGGGCGGCGGCGGATCTGATTTCCATCTTACGGCTCCCGTCGAAGTCCGTTCTTCGGGAACCGTGAATCCGACAAGCCGAACGATCGTATTCGCTAATTCGCTGACAGGGACGGGAACGCTCACGAAGATCGGCGGAAGTCAGCTCCAGTTCGCCGGCGACAATACCGCGTTTGCCGGAAAGATCACCTCGACATCCGGATGGATGGTGTTCCACGGCGCACAGAGTACCAGTGCGCTGGCCCGGTACGGTTCGGAATCCAACGGCATCTGCTTCGCGCCGTCCGTGGATGACCCGACGCACGTCTTCAAGATCGGTATGTTGGAAAACTCGAACAAAGGTTCGGAATTCCGTGTCGGATCTGCTTCGACGGGGCAAAAGATCGCAAACGCTTATCTTGAGATCGGCGGTTCGGATATGTCCGGTACATTCGCCGGAAAACTGATCGATTACGGCAATAATGGCGTCAATGCGGTGGTCCACACTGAAAAAGTCGGGACCGGTACCTGGACGATCACAGGCGAACACTCCACCAGCGGCGTCTACACCGTATCCGGAGGAAAACTTCAGATCGGCGACGGGACCGCGACGGGAAATCTCGGTGCGAATATCCGCACGGTCGGGCACATCAATGGATTCACTTACGGCGATACGGACACGATCCCCACGCTCATGGGCGGTTTCGTCCTGAATGAAGGCGGTACGCTCGCTTTCAACCGCAACGACAGCGGCCAGCTCCGCGTGAATCAGCCCATCGTCGCCAACGGCGGAACGCTCATGCAGGAAGGATCCAAGCTCGTCTTGCTTCAGGGAAAGATCTCCGGTTCCGAACTGGTCATTGATGCGACTGAAACTGGTACGGGAACCGTCATGCTCCACCGCGGTGCCATACAGGATACCGTGACCGACATTGCCGCGGATGTGTCGGAACTTGAGAAACTCACCGTCAACGGCGGCGAGGTCATTACGAAAGTCGACCTCAAATCCGTGGATCTTAATGGAGGAACGTTCTGGGTCGGGAACAATCCTGCCCCCACGACGATCACCGGTACCATCTCGCTGAATGAAGGCGGTATTCTGGCTCCGGGACACTCCAATTCCCGCGTCGAAAACCTCATCCTCAACGGCGGGAAAATCGGAAGCGTGAACGGCACTGCGATCCTAAATGTGAACAACGCGGAAGCCGCTGCCGGAACGACGACGACCGTCGATATGAACAACGCTGCGCGGACTCATATTATGGAGACGCTCACCGGTTCGGGAACGATCGTGCATGAAGGCCATGGATCGGTCCAGCGTCAGATAAAGGTCTACGGCGACGCTTCCGCCTTCTCCGGTACGTTTGTTAGTAAAGACGGTGGGTTCATTGGTTTTGAGACCGGAAGTACTTCCAGCGGGTCCGCAAAGTACGTCTCCGAAGGAAACGGTAATTTCTTCTTCTCGGCTGGCGCGAATGACTCCGGCGTTTTTGAGTTCGGCGAACTCTCAACGGCTGGCGATTCCAAAGGTGAAGCCCGTCCTGGCGCTTCCAATACGAAACCCGTCACGATGCGCGTTGGCGGTCTGAACACGGACAGCACCTATGCCGGAACCCTCAAAGAATACAATGAAAATCACCCCGTCTCCGTCGTGAAGACCGGCACGGGAATGTGGACGCTCTCCGGCGAAAACTCGTACAATGGGACGACGACCGTCGAACAGGGGACTCTGAACATCACGGGCAAGATCACCTCCGACACAACCGTCCAGAGAGGCGCGTACATCACGGGGATCGGAACGATCGAAGGAAAACTCTTCTACGAAGAAGGTTCCGCCCACCTCATCGACTTGACCGATGCGCAGATCCGTCAGCAGGTCCTGAGCGATGAAGCACTGAAAGTCACCGGCGAAGTTGCTCACGCAGGTGAGGCTCTGACTCTCAAGCTCATCGTTGACCCATCGGCATTTGAGGAACTTGACGCGCTCATGACCTTTGAGATCATGGAAGCAGACGGGTTGGAGGATCTTGAAATATTCCTTGACCTGACGGAAGCGGTCGGCGATTGGGCGTACGACTATGATGCAGATACGAACATACTTTCGCTCTCCGGAAACTTGATCTCCGCGGTACCGGAACCCTCGACGTTCGCGCTTCTGGTCACTGCGCTCGGATTCTTCGGTCTCCGCAGCATGAAACGCCGCAAGACCGCATAGTAACGCAGAGAATGTCCTCGTTTTTCAGCAAAAGCCTTCCATTCCGGGAGGCTTTTGGTATTTAGGCCGCAGAAAGGAGAATTTTGCATGAAAATACGTGCTGTGTGTGCGGGGATCCTGATTTTAGCGGCGGTCCTTTTCGCTGCTCTTTGGTTTCGGTATTTTGTGAGCGTGCCGCTGGTGATCTCGCCGGAAACGACGGAGCTGACTGCGCCGCTTTCGCAGGATGGACGCCGAGTGGACTATCTCGCGCACATTCGCACTCTCGATCCTCCGGAAATGAAGACCGATCGGAATGCCGCGTGGATCCTCGTGCGTCAGCTTGGAACGCTCGGTACGGATCCGCCTCTCTGCCCGGGAACCTCTCCGCGGGAATACGAAGCGTAGAAATACGCACTTCTCGGCCTGACGCAGACGGAGCCGGAGATCCCGTCCACACTCGGAGAGTACTCTTCTGTACCCATGCTTTTGAAGCAGAAACTTGAGGAGGAGACCGACCCGGAGAAATGCGCGGCATTGGAAAAACTGCTTCGGCGCGTGGAGTTCATGGAAGAGCCGGAGGCCATTTTTCAGGCACGTGAATTTCTGAATGAGTGGGTCCAGAAAAATACTCCGGCACTGGATGCTGCCGCGAAAGCGATCCGGGAGTCGGACTTTTGCGTCTTTCCTCTTTTGGCAGAACAGAACGCAGACGGCGACCTTCTTGCGGTAAATCCGATGCTGGGCATGATGCGGGATCTGGCTTTCGGTTTCGTTCTCTGCGCGTCCTGGCGGGCTGCGATGGGGGATCTTGACGGTGCGCTCGAGGACTGCGAGACGCTTTGCCGTTACGCACAGCTGCTCCAAAAGACTTCCCGAACATACACCGAGCTGTTTGTGGC
>CAZRGJ010000232.1:0-5041 GCA_964599445.1 uncultured Planctomycetaceae bacterium
AAGTGAGCCGACCAGCGGAGAAAACGGGAATTTCGACTCCGGACGCACTTCCGAGCCGAAATGGACCGGCGGCTCAAGTCGGTAGATCTTTTCGATCCCCGCACGTCGGCACGCCTCCGCCTGCGTAAGTGTCTGGACTGCCGCAGAAATGGTCGGCGTCCTCTCAGAAATCGCTTCTGTGAGCGGTTCCTGAGTCGGTCTTTCATCGCCGGGACCTTTCTTTTCCGAATGGCGAAGCAGGAAGACCGGAGTCCTTTTCATCCCCTCGATGATTTTCCGTTCCAGTTCCGCCGCCGCTTCCTGACGCAGCTGATTCAGGAGCGATTTAGGCACGAACACATTCGGGGAGAAATCGAGTTCCGCCCGTTTTTCATCGAGCGAAAACGGTGTTTCGCCCAGCCTGCTGAGTCCATCCAGAAGCGCGGCCTTTTCGGTAGGGTGCTTTTGCGAGACGGCAAGCGGCTCAATGGACCGGGAGATCGCGCGGAAGGTTTTCCCATGGACTTCCGCAGAAAATTCCACCTCCATCAACTCGCTGATCCTGGCCGAAAGGCGTGCAGAGACCGGAGTGCGCCGCCGTGTGCGTTTCATTTCGGACACGATCTGCCGATCCAGCGCGTGATCGAACGTCCGGTAAAGAAACCGTGCTTTAGACGGAACAGACACTTCCAGCGTGATTTCTGCGCCCTGCGGAGCTTCTGGAACGACCTCGCCCGTTTCGTCCAGCTGGATCTGCCCAACGTTCAGCCCATCCAGTTTCTGAAGCTCCCGATCGAGAAAAACGACACCGTCGCCGTTGCGCAGCGGTTCCGTCAGCCGGATCTTCCGCTCCCGGATCTCGCCGACCTTCACGCCCCATGAAGCCGAGAATGCCGCGTTGATGAAATTCGGATCATGCGCATAAAAGTACCCTTTCGAGTACCCGCGGTTGAAAAGACGCGCGATCTCCGGTTTCGGCACAGAACGGACCGGTGCCCGAAGGACCTTCTCCTGGAGTGCTTCCAGTTGAGCCGAAGTGGCAGAATTCAGCGCGTCGAGGATCTCGCGATAGTATCGGACGGCCTGAAAAACGTACTCCGGCGACTTCATGCGCCCTTCGAGCTTCAGGATCTCCACGCCCATGACGGCCAGACGCAGAAGTTCTGGAAATTCCTGCCATTGGTCGCATGACGAAAGAAAAAATCCCTCGCGGACCGCTTTCTGAGTTCCCGCCGGCTCCATCAGACGGTACTTCTGCCGGCAGGGCTGCGTGCACATTCCGCGGTTTCCGCTTCGGCCGCCGATGAAGCTGGAAAGAAAGCACTTCCCCGAACATGCGATGCACAGTGCGCCGGACGCAAAGACTTCCAGTTCCGCGGAGACCGCGTTCCGGATCGCCGCGATCTCCTCAAGATCCAGTTCCCGTGCAAGAACGAGACGCGAAAAGCCCTGCGCCTCCGCCCACCGCGCCTCTTCCGGATTTGCGATGGAAAGCTGAGTCGACGCATGACGCGGCCAGTCGGGAAAATACTTCTTCAGAAACGCTGCGAAACCCGGATCCTGCACGATGACGGCGTCCGTGCCTGCTGCGTAGAGCATTTCGAGAGATTCTCCGAGCGCGTCGAATTCCTCTTCCGCCATGATCGTGTTGAGCGTCACGTTCACTGCCGTTCCAAAACGGTGCGCCTCGCCGACGGCATCGCAGTACTCCTGAACAGAGAAATTCTTCGCGAAACGCCGTGCCCCAAAACCCGCGATCCCCATGTACACTTCGTCCGCGCCGGCCCGGATCGCCGCCTTCATGCTCTCCAGACTTCCCGCCGGGGCCATGATCTTCATGATTTTACCGCGTTTGTTCTGTTTTTCTCTTTCCATGCTCTTTTTTTCCGATTCATTTGTTTCAGGGAGCTGCACTGCTCGCCAAATTGCTGCGATCACCGGCCATTTTACCATCGGTGCCCTGAAAAGTCAAGCCCCGAACGGAGCGGGAAACGGAAAATTGAAGGGAAACCGAAAAAAAGAGGAAAAGAACGGACTCCGCACAGAAGCGTCAAAGGAAAGTTCAGGCTCGGCGATCTTTGCGGAACCTCCCTTGGCGTGAAAAGGAACCCGCGCTGGTTCTGAATTTCGCGTGAATTCCTTTTCGCGCAGAGGCGCAAAGGTCTCACAGAGGACTCCGGAAAATGAATGCTCGCGCTTTCATGTTTTGCGTTCTGCATTCAGCGGAGGTCGAGACGTTCTTCAAGTTCTTCACGGTTCAGAACAAGAATGCCGTTTTCCCACGTTTCCGAAACGACGATGAAACGCTTTCGATAGTACGCGCGGAAACCTTTTGGGGCGTCCAGACCGTTTTTCTTCACGTCTTCCATCGAAATGTCATGCTCCGGGTCCATCCCGCAGCCGGGAACCGAGTCCGAGGGGAGGATCCGGGGGGTGCCCCCGTTCTGTTGAGGTGCCTTGACGGATGCGGACTCGCCGTTTTCCGGACAAAGATGGTCCGGGCCGGTCACGACACAATACGAGGTCTCCGACAGGTTGGGCTGCGTCTCCAGACCATCCGCATGACGCATTCCGTTTGTCCGGAAAAATGGGCTCTGAAAAGGAGACGGCATCTGGTCATGAAACTGCCGGTTCCACTCACTGTCCACGGTTCGGTAAGCCGGATCTTTTCGTAGAGATCCTTCTGTTCCATGTACGGCAAAATGTGCACGCGCCACGAGTGCGGGTAAATGCCGTTTTCGTCCGGTCCGTTTCCCGTACGGTGTGGAGGAAGCTGACCATCATGTGCTTCTGCGTAATACAAAAGCGCGAGTTGAAGCTGCTTCAGATTATTCGAGTGCTGCATATCGTAAGCCGGTCCGCGGGAAGATGAAAAAGCAGGAAGCAGAAAACCGAGCAGAACGATCGTTGAGAAGAAAGTCTTCCCGATCCCGCTCAATAAAAGAGACCTATTTGGCCGAAAACAGGCTGCGATGAACTGAAAAAAAGAGAAAAGTACCGACGCTAAGAGGGATGCCGCTGCAAGAAGAAAAAAAATTCCGACCAGGAGACCCGAATTGAAAAAACGGTCCCCAAATATGTCGGCCAGCAGAAAAAAGAGCAGCGCGTTCGCGAACATGGAAATGAAGCAATAGTTTGCCGATCTCGCCATGAAACGCACCGCGGGAGTCGGTTTTTGAGTCTTTTTCTTCATCTTTTTCTCCAACCCCAGTGAAAAGTATGGGAATTTCGGCGAAAGTCCCACGTGCGCGGGAGGGAAACCACTACGGAGGCAGTTTCCCTCTCTGACCCTTCCTTCTTTCAAAAATTCTTAAATTTTGAGGAAGAGCTTATTTTGCGTCGCGGATCTGAATGTTGCGGAAATAGATGAACGACTGACCGTGCTTGCCCTGGAAGCCGATGGAGCCTTTCGTCGGAATTTCAGCGAACGGTTTCGGAAGCCACGGCGGAATGACGGTGCCGTCCGGATTCGTTTTCCCGCTGGTCCATTTCGACATATCCATGTCGGTGACTTTTTCGCCGTTGACCGTGACCTGAATATTCCGGCCTTTGCAGACGATGTACATCGTGTTCCACTCACCCGGTTTCTTCACGACCAGCTTGCTCGGAGCAAGGTGACCGTAGATCGCACCGCAGTTCTGATGGACCGGTTTCGCGCCGGCTTCGATCGATCTGGAGTCGTCCTGGATCTGGATCTCAACGGAATTCGGGATCCAGTTCTGAATGTCGGTGCAGTAGACCACGACGCCGGAGTTCGTTCCATTATCGTTCTTGAACTCAAGCGAAAGCTCGAAATTTTCGTAGTCGCCGACCGACCAGATGGCCGAGTCCTGCGTCGCGCTCAACACGCCGTCCGCATTGACGCTCCAGACGCCCGGAGTGTACGTTGCGTTCGAGAGATCCGCGTTGAAAAGCGGTTTCCATTCACCAGCGTGAGAGACTGCGGAGACTGCGAGAATGGCGAGGGTAAGGAAAAAACGTTTCATGATCCGTTTCCTTTCTGTGAGGTCCAATTGGATTGAAAATTTTGCGGCCGAGACCGTAAAATACAGACTTTACGTGAATTATACAAAAATTCCGACTTTGCGCAAGAGGGGAAGCACGTTTTTTCGTACTTTTCGTTTCAATTATACGCAAAAAAACACTGCTTCCCCGAATCAGGGAAACAGTGTCTCCGTGTGTGTCGTCTCTGAAAGTCCGTAAATTACAGACCCAGATTTTCGATGTGCTGTTCGCTGCCGATGGTCAACTTGCGCAGTTTGGCGATCGCATCATCTTTCGTGAGCGTTCCTTTTTCGACGCGGGCGGCGTACTGAGCGACCTTGACCTTGCGATGACGGCGACGTTTGATTTCCTTTGCACGTTCGTTACTGGGCACGGGAATACCTCCAAAGTAAAAAATTGAGTGTATTGTTGATGAAATGAATCTTATCGATTTAATTTTAACGCTTATTTTACCCGAAAAAATTTTTTCGTCAATGGGGGACCTGCGTATTTTGTCGAAAAAAATCGAATATACCGAAAACACAAATTGCCCATTTTCTACACTTGACGCATTTTCATGCTCACATGCAGAAATCCATGACTCGGGTCAGCACATCGTAGCCTTCCAGACCCAGACAGTCGCGCAGACAGACCAGCGCGTCGTGGTCTTCCGGAAGGATCTCGTAGTTCCGGCGGACGGAACCGATACAGTAATCCATCCCCAGCGGGTTGGTGAGCGTCAGGAACGCACTTTCCAGCGGCGTCTTCACCAATTCGCCATTAGCGCGGCGCGGCGGGAGCATGACCGTAAAGTTGCTCAGACCGACGGACGCATGGAAACCCGCGAATTCCGGATCCGCGTGCATTTTCTGCATCGTCTGGTAGAGACGCTTGAAATTGTCTTCCGTGTCCGTTCCGATCGGCGCGACGCCCGGATCAAAAATGCAGTCCGTCGTCGGAATTCCTGCCTCATGCGCTTTTCGAAGCATGAACTGGGCCGCGTCGAAAGTCTCTTCGACCGTATGGCACGCGATGTCCTCGCCGTTCATGCGGTGCTCGGTAATGAGCAGGATCGGAC
>CAZRGJ010000233.1:0-5028 GCA_964599445.1 uncultured Planctomycetaceae bacterium
ACGACGGGAGCAGCGGAGGAATTCCTGGCGGGCCGCTTCCTGTTGCTGAGGTGTCAAATTCATACTATTTTTCTTTCTGATTCCTGTTTTGTTTTGGATTGAACTGAATTTTACGCTTCATGACTGAATTACCGGAAAAGATGGTCCGGACTCAGTCTTCGTTTTCCTCAGCGTAAAAACCGAACGTTTTACAGACGGGTTTTCCGACAAAATTCCAGACGAAGTAGTCCAGACCGCCCCAGCGTCCGACCGGCAGGGTGGCGAGCATGAAAATGGCGACCATTTCGACGAAGTTTTTGTCCACGATCATCGCGTGACCCACTTCCGGATGCACAGCCGGGAAGATCGTCGGCCACGGCGGCTGGGTCATGAGGACGGAGATCAGGAAGCATCCGCCGCCGATCGCGGCCAGACGGGTGCAGAAACCAAGAATCAGGCACAGACCGATGAGCGTCAGCGCCCAGGTGACGGCGAAATCAAGGAAATTGGTCCAGCTTCGGCCGACGAACGGGAGGTTCAGACCGAAGGGGAGCTGGTCAGTAGCGACGACGAATTCCGGAAGCGCGACCGTCTGTTTCGCTTTGGTCACTTCATCGACCGGACCGAGAACATTCTGCAGTTCAGCCATGAGCGTCGTGACGGCAGCTTCCTGAGCCGCGAGGAGGGATTTCGCTTCGCCGCGGAGTTTCATCATGTCGGCCCACTGGCGTTTTTTCTGTTCCGGACCATTATTCGGACCTTCTTTGGCGGCCTTGAAGCGTTCAAGTGCTCCGAGGTACGCCACGACTTTTTCCGCGTTGTCTTTTACGTCGTCACGCACGTCCGAAACATACTTGAACCACGCGATTTGCACGGCGCGCAGCTGGGCATCCTTCGGCTGATACGTGTCAAGCGCGTACTGATAGATATTCTGCGCTTCCTCAAAATACGCAGGATAGACTTTGATCGTTTCTTTCTTTTCTTCCACATCCGGGACCGGAGCGTCCAGAGCGGGAGCCTGACCGTCTACTGCCGGTTTAACGTCTACTTTTGCCTTGGCGGGGACAAAGTAAACGACTTCTTTATCGGCAGTCTTCAGACGTTCCACACCGTCAAGGTCGGGAGACATGGCGTAGAAGATCGGCGCGAAGGGGCCTTTCGCCATCGTCAGGAACGGAAGCGCGGAGAATTTGTCCGCATTGTCGACTTTCCAACACCCTTCATAGAAGAAGTGCCAACCAATGCACAGACGAAGAGCCACCAATGCGATGACGCTGAGCATTCCTATTTGAAAATATTGACGTTTCAGGGGAAACCTCCTCTCCAAAAATACACATTCAGTATTTTTTATCGTGCGGGATCGCGGAAAATTCCATTGGCGGGAAGGTCGAAACCACTTCTGCACACCATGCGCAAAAGTTTGCTCGCCTCTGATCCAGCACAGACCAGAATCTTTCTCTCTATTTTAACCGATTTTCGTTTAAACGCTATGGATTGGAACAGATTTTCAGCTAAAATTTCCAAAAAAAGTCAAAAATTTTCCGAATTTTTGCGATCTTTGAAATCCGTTCGAATCGCAGCACATTAAACTTTCTTTTTCTTGCCCATTTTTCGTTTCCGGCATCCCGGCAATTTCAGGATAAATGCCGTCTCTTCCTGGAGTATTTCTCGGACGTACCGCAGACGGCTTTCACCAAATTTTGAAGATTTCTCCCTCTCCTGCAGGATGGGAGATCTGATGAAAAATCCAAAATTCGAAACACGGCGGGTACGAGATCCATCGGCAGGCACACAGCAGGTCCCTGGGGGGGAAGCTGGATCTGAGATCTCGAAAAACTGCATAAAAAAAGGGCCACGGCCCTGAAGCACACCTGGAGGGACTCGAACCCCCAACACTCGGTTCCGAAGACCGATGCGCTATCCATTGCGCTACAGGTGCAGAAAGAACGGGAAACAGACGGAAATTTCTCCGAAAGACTGTTCCTCACTTCCATGAACGCCAAGTATACCATGTTTCGCTTTTTCTTCAAGGGGGGGGCGAAAAAATTTTCGAATTTCGGAAACTCCGTGCGAAAATTCCCAAAATTCCGATTGACGCATCCAGACGATTTTGCTAAAATGGAATCGATTTCGTCCGGACACGCAAACGCGGGCCAGTTTCCGCAGTACACCAATTCTGCAGGTCTGGGGTCTTTAACTGAAAAATAAAACGCAGTTTCAAAATAAAAAATGAGAAGAACCGTTCCCAAAACCGACTTCGAAAGCGGACAGGATTCTTTCCTGGATGTCGTCTCCAACATCGTGGGCATTCTGATCATTCTGGTGGTCATCGTCGGTGCGCAGGTCAAAAACGGTCTGGCATCGCACAGGATCAAGGAACTTCAGAAGACGCACGCAGATCTGGAACTTCCGGAAGTTCCCAAACTTCTTTCCTCCTCCGATGAGGGAACGGGATCGGCAGACGGCGCACCGGCCGAGACTGTGGAGAATGGAGAAAACGGCACAGATGCCGAACTGCTTGCCGAGAAGATCCGCAAAACGCAGGAAGAACTGGTCCGTTCAGAAGAAGAGCGGCAAAAGCGTGCCGGTCTGATCGAAACGATCGGCAAAGAAACGGAATCGCTTTCCCGGTCACTTGCCCAAACGCAGCATCTTGAGCAGGAGATCATGCAGGCAAAACTTCAGAAAGAGCGAATGGATGTCGAGCAGACGGTCTTTGCGCAGGAATGCGTGGAACTGGAGACCCGCCTTCAGCTCATCCGAAAAGAGATGGAGTCCTCGACCGACGCTCAGGAACAGAAAGACCGGGAGATCCTGCTCCTCACCCAGGAATCCGCCTCTCTGGAAAAACAGATCGCGGAACTGGAAGCCCGCATGAAATTCCTGCGCGAACAGCAGGCGCAAAACGGTGGTCCGAAAATGATCGAGCACAAAATGACGCCGATCGTCCACTCGGTAGACAGTCGGGAATTCCACTTCATTCTGGACCGCGGACGGGTCCTTTACGTACCGCTTGAGGAACTTCTGAAAGAGTACCAGCGGCGCAGCTCGGATATCGCGTACTCGCTGATGAAGGACGGACGGCGAACGGACGTTTTCGGTCCCTACGATGGATTCCGCATCCACACGGAGACCCAGCTGCGCGGCGGACAGATCGGCGTTTACTGGAAACTGCTTCCCCCGGACATCGAAGAGGCGGGAGAAAAGATCGAAGATGCCGTTCAGCCTATCTCGAAATTCCACCACTATCTCGAAAAACTTCAGCCGGGGAAAGACACCGTGACGTTCTGGATCTACCCGGAAGGTTTCGCGACCTTCCCGCAGATCAAGGAAGACGCCTACCGGCACGGTTTCGCGATCGCATCCCGTCCGCTCCCGGAAGGAATGCCGATCGCAGGCTCCCCGGAAGGTCAGAAATCCGTGGCTCAATGACCCATACGCTGATTTCGGTCGACCAGATGGTCCTGAAATCAAAAAATTTCCCGAAATCCCGTAAAATTTTATGATCCAAGGCCGAAAATTACTTGACTTTTGGAAGATCCCGGACTAAAATGAGACAATATAGTATGCGGAGCGAAATGTCCGGCCGGTTCCGCCGGCGGCTCGGCATTCACTATCCGGCACCTGCCAACGATACAAAAATCTTTTTCTGCGTGGTTCCGCGGCGTGCAAGAGCCGTTCCGGACTGCCAGCCATTCTGCCTCACCTGAGGCATTTACTGAAAGGAGTTTTTCATGAACCTTATCCGTCGTGTTTTTTTGAAGAAAAGTGCCCTTTCTGCTGCCGGAATTTCTGCCGCGCTTGGCAGTCTGAACGTCGCGGCCCCTGCCTTTTGCCAGACCGCCAATCCTAATGAAAAACTGAACCTTGCGTTCGTCGGCGTCTGGGGTCAGGCCCGCGAAACGATGGGCAAAATGCGAAGCGAGAACTTCTACGCGCTGTGCGACGTGGATTCCAAACGGCTTGGAATGGCGGCGGAAAGATACCCCGGCGCAAAACACTACGCGGACTACCGCAAGATGCTCGAAGAGCTTGATTCGAAGATCGACGCGGTCATCGTCTCCACGCCGGACCACTCGCACGCCCCGGCGAGTCTCCAGGCAATGCGCATGAAGAAGCACTGTTATTGCGAAAAACCGCTGGCTCACGAAGTGATCGAAGCCCGCCGCATGGCCGAAGTCGCCGCAGAAAACAATCTGGCGACTCAGCTCGGAACCCAGCCGAACGCCTACGCAAACTACTACGAAACTGAAGAGATCGTGAAGTCCGGTGCCATCGGAAAAGTGAAGGAAGTCCACGTCTGGACCTGTACCGGCAATACGACGGGCTACGTTCAGGGAGTCGGCGGCAGACGCGATGTCGGCATCCCGCTCGGAAACGGCTGGGGTCAGCCTGCGGATCAGACGCTTCCCCCGGCTGGTCAGACGGTCCCGCAGGAACTGAATTGGGATCTGTGGCTCGGTCCGGCGAAACAGACAGAATACCATGAATGCTATGTGCCGGCGAACTGGCGCCGCTGGTGGAATTTCGGCTCCGGTCAGCTCGGTGACTTCGGCTGCCATTATATGAACCTGCCGATCCGTACGCTCCAGCTCCTCAACGCCAAGACTGTCAAGGCGCAGGGACCCGCCGTGAATGCATACGCCTGCCCCGAATGGCTCCGCGTCCAGTACACCTTCCAGAGCGCGAATGAATTCGCCGCCCCCGGCATCACGCTCAACTGGTACGATGGAAACTCCATCCCGGAAATCGCGAAACTGCTTGAAGAACACAAGATCCCCTTCCGCGGAAACGGTATCCTGTTCGTCGGTACCGAAGGCGATCTGTACGCGAACTACAATGAGCACACGCTCTATCCGGAAACCAAATACGCCGACTACAAAACTCCGGAACCGTTCATTCCGCGTTCCATCGGCCACTACAATGAATTTCTGGAAGCATGCCGTCAGGATAAACCGGAACTCTGCCGTATTCCGTTCAGCTACGGCGGCCGCCTGACCGAAACAGTCCTCCTCGGTATCGTCGCGTACCGTTCAGGAGAGGCTTTCG
>CAZRGJ010000234.1:0-5023 GCA_964599445.1 uncultured Planctomycetaceae bacterium
TCCATTTCCCGTGCGCTGGCTCCGGGGCAGAAGGTCAGGACGACTCCGGTCTTGATGGTGAACTCGGGATCTTCCAGACGCCCGATCGTCCAGCCGCTGAAAAGCCCGGCAAGACAGAACGTCACCGCAAGGAATCCCACACTCAGCCGGTGGTGAACTGCGAATTCTGGAAGCATGCGGTCGGCACTCCTTTTCTCTGTGGAACTTTTTGGAAAATTTGAGGGAATTTTGGGGAAATTTGAGGTTTGGGCGGTTTTTAGAAGCCCATGGAAAGCTCGGGAGGATTGGGGGCTGCGGGAACTTCTGGAAACTACGGATCCCCCCTTACTTCAGGATCGGGCGAACACGCTGTCCTTCGCGAAGGAAAGGAGCACCGGAAGCGACGATACGTTCCCCTTCCCGAAGGTTTCCCCTCACGATCACCCAGCCGGGACCGGCCAGACGCACGATTTGGACCCGGCAGGGAATTACCCGTTCTTCAGGAGAGAGCCTCCAGAGGACAGTTCCGCGGCATTTCCCATCATATTCTGCGGAGGTTTGTGCCGGCGTTGGAAGACGGGATTGCGTCTGGAACTGGGGCAGGGTGCCTGATGGTGTTTGCGTGAGGTACGGTCTGGCCGGGATGACGTCTGCTGCACGCAACGGCGGTGCACTTAGAGCGGAAAGCGGAACACGGAATTCCTGCCGGGACGGCTGCATCTCCACCACGAGTACGGCAGTCATTCCCGGAAAGATCTTTTGGTTTCGGAGGTCGGAGACCCGAACTTCCAGTGGGTAGCCGTGCGTGCCGTTTTGCGGAGTCGGCGCAAGAAAAACCAGCTCGGCAGGAAATGAAAGATCCTGGTATGCTTCAAATTCGCACCGAAACGCAGAGATTTCATTCTGGCGGATCCGAAGCGATTCGGGGACGATCGCTCTGACTAGACGCTGAGAAGTGTCCGTGACGGCAAGAATGGGGACACCGGGAACGGAGACTTCACCGGATTCCATGAATTTTTGGGAAACGGTTCCTGAACATGGGGCACGGAGGAGGGTGTCCGAAAGAGCATCTTCCGCCTGTTTCTTTTGCGCAAGCAGGCCGTTTTTTTTCGCTTTAAGACTGCGGATCTCCTCATTCAGTCCCGTCTTGGCATTTTCCAGTTCCTTTTCTGCCGCGACTTTCCCCGCGAGAGCTTGCTCGTATTGTGTCCGCATCTCGTCAAGCCGGATCTCCGGAACGGCTCCGTCCTGTGCAAGTTGGGTGAATTTCTCCAGATTTTTCTCTGCCGTCAGAAAAAGAATTTCTGCAGCGTCCCGCTTCTTTCGAAGAATTTCGACAGAACGGTCCCGATTCGCGATCCGGGCATTCAGACCAGCTTGAATTTCCGCGAGATTTGCCTCGGCGGCGGTTTTGGCGTTCAGAAAATCTCGAGGATCCAGACGGGCCAGGATCTCTCCTTCACGCACTATTTGCCCGATCTCGGCATGAAGCTCTTCGATTTTTCCCGGGATTCGGAATGCCAGATGGATCGTCCGGTTTTCCCGTACGGAAGCGGGGAATTTTTGGATCTCCATGGAATTGGCGGACTCGACTCTGTACAGCGAGATGGCTGGGCAGCGAATTTCCTGCATGCTGCTCTCCGGTTTCCTGACGGCCTGACTGGAGGTTTTCGAAATTGCGGAGCCGAAAAATGGACTGGACGTTTCCTGGGTACAGGAAACCGAAATGAGGAAAATCAAAAGAATGAATGCGGAAAGGAACCGGGACCGCGGCGGAATGGGACGGCAGTGCGGAACTCCGAGAAAAAGGAAAAGGGAAACTCGGAAAAAGGAATGTGTGCGGAACATTCAGGAACCTTTGAGTTGGGGAAATTGGAAATGAAGAAGACGGTGCGGCCGTTTCAAAATCAGCCGTTCATTTCATTATGCGGCAGTGTGCAATTCGGGCTGAACGGAGAATAGAAAACGCAGACGATGATGCGGATCGGAAATGAAATGTGCTTGAGGGAATGAAATTTGGGACGCGGAACCGGAATCGATTGGCAGATGCCGGAAAATGGAGCGAAGGATGGGCGGGAATCGTGCCGGAATGAAACGGGAATAGAAAAAACGAAAAGAAAAGAGTGCCCTGGATCTGCGGCACTCTTTTTATTCTGGAATCTGCTGGACTATGGCGCGGGTTTGAATCCTTCCGCCTTAATGAACCATTGGCCGTTTCGCGGGAAACCGGGAGCTTCGCCTTTTTCCCGATCCACTTCCGGCGCACCGTCCCACCCGCCGGCCATCATGCCGATCGCGTAGAGCAGACCGCCGTTTCCAGGAAGGTACGGGCACGGATTGTTCGCGTTGACGCCGCGCAGGTCGTGAACGTTTCGCGGACTTTCGTGCAACAGAATGTCCACCGCGATCTCTGGTTCACCTACGCGAGCTGCGCACATGGCGGTCCACGGAAAATCCCAGCCCCAGACGCGGTCCCAACGCCACGTTTCGTAGACTTTCCGAAGCGTACGGCGCGCGATCTCCGAATCGACCCCTTCCGTCGGCGGAATCATGCCGTAAACGCCGACCGGGTTCGGATGTTCCCAATTGAATTTCTCGTACGAGTTGATCCAGTCCGGAGAGTGGAGCCAGACGGTCTCGTTTTCCGGAAGGTCTGGATGCGTCGGAAGCGGAGCCAGATGGTCCGCGATCTCATCCCACTCGGCGACCCGTTCTTTCCCCATGCGTTCCCGCCACGTGTTCGCCAGACGCAGACCGAAACGCCAGTACGCCAGATCGAAAACGGAGTCTTTTACGATTCCGGTCTCGCTCGGCGGCATGACCGGAGCCAGATGCCAGATCCCTTCCGCGTCCTTTTCCGGATACGATGCCATGAATTTCGCGGTTTCGTCCAGGATCTCCGCCCACTTTTCAAGCGTTGCGGCCATCGGACGATTTCGGTATTCCAGCTCGGCGAAAATCATCGGGTGCGGCTGTTTCCAGAGCAGGACCTGATTTCCGTACCATGGGGCAGTCCGCCCTTCCGGTCCGGTGCATTTGGGCCATTGCGCCCCGGCGTATCCGAGCTGAGCCGCCAGCTTTCGCGCGACGGGGAGGTTTTTGCGATAGCATTCCAACGCACGGTCGGAAAGTTCCTGACGGTCCCAGAGTGAGTAGTGTGCGAGATGCCAGTAGATCATCTCGCCATGGTACCGTCCGCACCAATTATCGGTCCCCAAAAGTCCTGTTTCCGGCGGCGGGTAACTTCCTGCGGAATTCGTGCGCATGAGGTACTGCGAGAGGACGATCCGGCGTTCAAGTTCCTTCCAGCGAGGGTCTTTGCTCTGCGAGAGGTCCACTGCCGCACCGGAACGCCAGTACGTTTCCCATTTTCGGGCCGTTTCCGCGCGAAGTGTTTCGAAGACCTTTTCCCGTGCCTCGATCTTGGCCCAGCCGTCACGGAAGGTACAGAAAAATTCGCAGAGTTCCCCGTCCGTTGAAATCGTCAACGCGTGGCCGTCCGGATCGATCTGGAAGGCGGAAGCATCGCCGCACTGGAGAGAAACGAGGTACTCGAAATCATCGACCTTGCGCAGGATCTGAGCGTTTCGGGTTGAATTTCCCGGCAGAACACGCGTCTCATGCCGTGAATTGGGGCCAAACTCGCCCGACCAGCGGGTCATTTTGATCGTAGGGTACGGAAACTCGACACTCACGAGCAGTTTGCCCTCCGC
Source organism: uncultured Planctomycetaceae bacterium (assembly GCA_964599445.1). Classification (GTDB taxonomy): domain Bacteria; phylum Planctomycetota; class Planctomycetia; order Pirellulales; family Thermoguttaceae; genus RGIG3701. The sequence goes on from CAZRGJ010000234.1 coordinate 3,693, forward strand.
GAGCAGACTGGATTTTACGCGCGATGCGATCAGGTCAGCGTCCATCGAAACGAAAGTTTCGACGTAGACCGACTCGCCGTCCAGCTTAAATTCCGTAGTGTGCAGACCGGTCCAGAGATCCATTTTTCGGGAAATAGGATGGATCTCCTGCGGCATGACCGTTTTGCCGTCTGGCCGGATCAGACGAATGCGAGCGAGGTCGGCACGATGCGGATTGTCGCGGAGCCACTGCTGAAGTGCCTGCTTTTCCTTCGGGAAGGAGTGGTCGCCGTCGAACGTATTGGGCCCTTTCTGGAGCGTTCCCGTGTCCGGAACATCTGCGTCGGTAAATCCCTCCGGAAGCGGAAATGAATGCCAGCCCCAGTGTGCCATCGTGTTGCCGCGCGTCGTCTGAAGGCCCGTGAAGTCCACATTGAAGCAGAATTCTCCGTTTCCGAGCGGGATCTCAAGATTCGGCTCAAGACTCTGAATGAAATGCCGACTCACGACAGCCTTCCGGTCGATCTTTTCCAGCGAAAAGGCCGGTTTTGTGCAGGAAAGGAGAATGAAGAAAATGGCCAGCATGATGCTGGGTCGGTACGTAAATGCGAATTTTTTGAGGTTCATGAATTTCTCCATTGGGGGTTAGGGGAGGGGCGGCCATTCGGTTGGAGCCGCTTCACGAAAACCGAAATGAGGGGCGGATTGCATGGAAGTGCGGAATCTGCGCAGGAACGGATTGCGTGAAAGTGCGAAAACCTGGATTTTATGGAATGCGGCGGAATTCGAGTTCCTGGAGCTGGACGTCAAACTCCCGCGGAGCGAGTTTCAGGAGGACTGGTCCCCGGGGGAGTTCAAGTTCAACCGCTGGTGCACGCTGGTCCGGTGCGCGAAATTCAACCGTGCGCCAATTCGGTGAAGAGTCCAGTGCCCAGCAGGGAAAATGGAGTCCTTCTGGTATTTCGGGCGTCCAGTACGTGACCTGAAGGGAGTCGTGCTGGGGATCCGGAGCCAAAACTTTCGCCGAGAACCGGTACGTGCCGGGGGTCTGGACCCAGAGTCGGAAAAATGTCTCGTTCTGGATCTCGATACTTTGAGGAACGGGATCGCTTTCGATGGCGAAATCTTCAAAGAAAAGTCCCGCAGAAACCGGAAGTCGGAAATTTTCATCCGCATTGGGGGTGAGGATCGGAAAATCTTTGGGGAGTAGATCCGGAATGGTTGGATCAGAACCTCCTTTTGCGGAAGCCTTCCAGATCAGTGCCAGTTCTGAAAGCCAGCGTCTTTGAGTTTCCGCGTAGTCTGCAAACGGCGGATAAACTTTTTCCAGAAATCGCCGTCCGATTTCAGTA
>CAZRGJ010000235.1:0-2414 GCA_964599445.1 uncultured Planctomycetaceae bacterium
TGGTTCTGTGAGAGAACGGCGGTTCCTGACTTTTTTTCTGATTTTCCGCCTCTTGTGTGTGCGTACTGATTTTGCATCTTCCATATTTTCAGGGAAGAATGGTACTCTGATTTAGAAGTTCAGGATCCGTTTGCGTGTTTCGGAAATATCCAGATCGATCTGCTTTATGAGGGCATTGCGGTCTGGAAACGTCTCGAGTTTTCGAAGACGGGAGTGAAAGTCGATGCTCAGAGTCTCTCCGTAAACGTCACCACTGAAGTCCAAAAGGTGGATCTCGACTTTCGTTTCCGTTTCTCCAAAAGTCACGTTTGGGCCAATGTGGACGGCAGCTGGGCAGGTGCGTCCATCTTCGAGAATGGCTCTGCATGCATAGACGCCGTGTCCGGGTAAAAGAGTCTGGATCTCTCCCAGATTTGCCGTAGGAAAACCGAGCGTTCTCCCTCGTGCTTCTCCATGAATGACCGTGCCCGTGAGGCGATACGGAGCCGTCAGGAGGGCGTTGGCTTCGGACAGCTTTCCAAGAGAGATCAATTCCCGGATCCTGGAGCTTGAGATCGGTATGCCCTCGGCTGCGTGAAGTTCTTCTGCGATCTCCATTCTGCGTCCTGAATTCAGGCAAAGACGTTCCAGAAGCAGAGTGGTGCCGGTCCGGCCTTTTCCGAAATGAAAATCGGGTCCTTCCACCACGAGAGATGCGTCGAAAAAGTCGGCGATGACGCACTGAAAAAATATCTCGGGCGTCCAGGAAAGGATCGACTCCGTCGGCGCAAAAATGACGGTCTCCACACCCAGTGCATGAAGCAGTTCCTCCTGCCGGGCCAGCGAAGTAAGCCGTTGGGGAGCCTCTGCCGGATTCAGAACCTGCCGTGGGTGGCGTGCGAAAGTAAAGACGGCCGCAGGGAGACCATGCGCCTTCATGCGGCGGATGATCTCTGCGTGTCCGCGATGCACACCGTCAAAATTCCCAACCGTCACGGCTCCGTGCCGGAACTGTTCCGGAAGCTGATCTGAATCTGGATTCCAAATCTTCATCGAAAAGGTCTCTTTTGCCCTCTTTACTTCACATCGTATACGACGATCGCGTTTTGCGCTGTTCCGAGACTTGCGTCCGTAAAGAGAATGAACCGGTCGCCCGGAACGGCAAGGTTTTCATTTTTCAACAGTTCGAGTGCAAACGCCATGATGTCTTTGGTCGTTTTTTTAGATTTGGGAAGCTCCATCGGAATGACGCCCCAATCAAGGCACATTTTCTGCAGTGTATCGCGTGACGGCGTCAGGGCGATGATCCGCGCCGGGCCGCGATTGGCGGAGAGACAGCGGGCACTTTCTCCGTTAGCGGTTGCCGTGACGATGAATTTTGCATTCAGTTCTTCCGCCAGATCACAGACATTGCGTGCCATGATCTCCAGCGTCTGGTCGATCGGTGAGGTTTCCGGAATGAACTGCAGGAAGTCGGATTCCAGCGTATCTTCCGTTCCCAGAGCGATCCGGTGCATCATCTGGACAGTTTCGACCGGGAATTCGCCAACGGCACTTTCGCCGGAAAGCATACAGGCGTCCGTTCCGTCGAGAATGGCGTTCGCCACATCGGAGACTTCCGCACGGGTCGGCAGGTTCGTGTGCGTCATCGACTCCAGCATCTGCGTCGCGACGATCACCGGACGGCGATACGCACGGCAGGTCTGAATGATCTCTTTTTGAAGGACCGCGACGCGTGCAATGTCCGTTTCGACGCCAAGGTCTCCGCGAGCCACCATGACGGCATCTGTTTCCTTCACGATCTCCGCAAGATTTTCCAGAGCCTCCGGTTTTTCGATCTTAGCGACGATTTGCGTCGTGCCTCCGTTTTCTGCGATGAGGTTTTTCAGGTCCGCGATTTCAAATGCGTGCCGAACGAAGCTCAGACCAAGAAAATCTACTCCGTTTTTTGCGGCCCAGGCTGCGTTGCTCCGGTCGATCTCCAACATTGCGGGAATGCTGAGTTTTACGCCGGGAAGATTGACCCCCTGGCGGCTGCGGACCGTTCCGCCGTCAAGAACACGGCATTTGGCCCATTGATTTTTCTTTGCCGAGACCTGCGAAACCGTCAGTTCCACTGTTCCGTCAGCCAGAACGATCCGGTCGCCTGCACGCAGTTCGTTCACCAGCGGTTCGTAAGTGCACGTGACGCACTGAATGCCGGTAAGATCCGGGCAGCTCACGGATTTCTCAAGAAATTTGGGCGAAACAAACGCCATTTCGGAATCGCTTTCAAGCGTCAGTTCTCCATTTTCCAGCTCTCCCAGACGGATCTTTGGTCCGGCGAGGTCCATGAGGATCCCGACAGGAAGGCCGATTCTTTTGGAAACACTTCGGATCCGCTTTACCATGACGGTAAAACGTTCCTGATTTCCGTGTGCCGCATTGATGCGGAA
>CAZRGJ010000235.1:2424-5003 GCA_964599445.1 uncultured Planctomycetaceae bacterium
GATGCGGAAAACGTCCACGCCCGCGAAAATCAGTTTCTCGAGCATTTCTTCCGAATCGGAAGCCGGTCCAAGTGTCGCGACGATTTTGGTGCGGCTTGGGCGTTCCAAAAGTGATTTGACGGATGCATTCATGCTGCGGCTCCTCCTTTGAGTATTTCCTCTGGATGAAATCTTCGTGAGTAGAGATCTTCATGCTCTGAAACATTTCGATCGAAAGCATTCAGAACATCGGATCGTGCAGGTATTTCGCAAATTCGCGGCGTTTGCATTTTTTGATTTTTTGTCTGACTTTAAACTGCACGCACGGAAAGAATTCGCAGATCGAGACCGGTCTGTTCATTCTTTCCGCCGCGGAGTACTTTTGAAAATCACCGTCCTATCCGGGTCAGACGAGCCGGACGGCAGGAGCCGCGGGACGGGACCTTCTTTCAGAAATCGACTCTCTGAAATTTACTCTTCCACCCACTCTTCCATGTAGCGCGCGAGGCTGTGGAGGCCTTTGCCCAGACGCAGCGGACGTTGGTAGGCGCGGAGTTTCGCCATGTTGATCAGGTCTTCAAACTGGCGGAATTCGAGTTCCATTTCTTTTCCAACGGAGACCATCACGCCGTTCATGCCGTTTTCCACGAGGGAAACGTAGGCACCGGTACCGAGCTGACTGCCCATGATGACGTCGAAACCCGTCGGCGGCTGGCAGCGGACTTCGTAGCCGTACTGGAGACCGACGAACTTCATTTTGCCGTAGCCGCGTTTCGCCATTTCGTCAGCGACCAGACGGCCGAGACGGGAGCTGAACTTCAGCTGGGAAACGGGGTAGTGGCCGAACGTATCCGGTTTCAGGCTGCGGTATTCGTCGTCGGAAATGCAGCATTTGATCTCGGAGAGCGGCAGGTATTCGCCAATGCCTTCCGCGACACAGATGACGCCGCATTTTTTACCGAGCTTGATGCGCTTTTCGACGGTGTCGGCGATACGGCCGATGAGTTTGTCGAACAGAACGATCTCGCGTTTTTTCGCATTGCCGTTTTCGTCAACGAGCAGTTCGCCGGTCTGCGGGCTGTAGGAGTCTTCCGTGCCCATCAGTTCCGGTTCGTTGATGACGTCTTCCAGACCGATGCACAGGGAGGCTTCACCTGCGATGGCGGAACCGTAGGAAAGCCACGCGGCTTTACGGCCCATCAGCTGAGCGACATAGTAGCAGTTGGTCGCCGTGGCGTCGAAGAGCAGGTTGCGCAGCTGGCGCGCCATGAGATCAACGGCCGTGAAGAAACCGAACGTGAAGTCGATGCCTTCGTAGTCATTGTCGATCGTCTTCGGCAGGTGGATGACGCGGATCTTCTTCGCGTCGGCACCGAACGTATCCTGGTAGAGCTTGAATTTCGCGGCAGTCGTGAGCGTGTCGTCGCCGCCGATGGAGATCAGAACGTCAATGCCCAGGGAGCAGAGCGCATCGTAGACCGTCTTCATCGGAGCGGTGGCTTCAGCATTGGTGAGGTCTTCCGGTTTGCTCATGGCTTTACCCGGGTTGGCTCGTGCGGAACCGATGATGATCCCGCCTTCCGTGCGGCGGCCTTCCAGATTCATTTTGTCCAGACGCAGATAAGCGACGCCTTCCGCGAGCACATCGCCTGCTTTGTAGTCGACCAGGTGCGTATAGCCGTTCAGGAAGCCGTAAACTTCGATCCCTGCGCGGCGGAAGCAGTCCGCGGCGGAGCAGATGACGGCATTGGCTGACGGAGCGGGACCGCCGGAGAAAAGGATACCGACTTTTTTGATGTCAGTTTTCACGAGTTGAGGACTTTTCAGAGACATTTTGACTCCAATCTGAAAAAATGAAAACACTTTCAAAATCCGGCACAAAACTCCCGCCGGAAACTAAAATCTCGTTCATTATACCATATTTGCCGAAAAAAAACAGGGGGCACCGTGAATTTTCTTCAAAAATCCCCGATGTCCCGCTGTTGAGGTTTCGCGAAATGGTCTAAGACGCGGAATGTATGAACACATGGCGAGAAAAAGATACCGCGAGATGGCCTGATGGAACCGCACGCAGGATCTCAAGCAGAACTGCACGCAGGAGCATTTTCGCAAAACTTTGCGTCTGCTAAATATACTCCGCCCATGGATTTGCCCGGGCTGCTTTTTCAGGAAGTCCCAGTGTCGTAAAGCAGAGGAGCTCCATCGGCGAGTCGGCTGCAATGCGTGCGTAAGGGATCGCCCGGTCCATGCAGTATTGCTGAACGTCCGCGAGGTAGGCATCATAGAGCCGCTGGTAGACTGCGAGATCCCGTTCCGTGAGCGTAATCGTCTGTCGGTATCCGCGGCTTTCATCACAGATGTCCACGTCGCCCACGAAATTTTCCGCCCGGTCCGTCGGGTCGGTCAGATGGATCAGTCGGCAGGAAAATCCCGCACGCTGAAGCCGATTCAGCCCGATCTCGAAATCTTTGCGGAAAGAATCCGACTCTCCGAAACAGTCGCACAGAATGTACAGCTCGCCCGGTTTGCGGTTCTGGGAAAGGAACGCGTGGGCGGTAAATTCGAAGTTTACGAGATTCGGAGTCTCGGAAAACGGCGTT
>CAZRGJ010000236.1:0-5002 GCA_964599445.1 uncultured Planctomycetaceae bacterium
ATCCCAGGTTCCCATTCTGTCAAATCGAAAAGTTTCCAATCTCCATAAATTTCAGAAAATTCTAAAACAGTCAGCCGAAAACCTCCCGCAATCCCTCTATTTTCCAAAAATTCTCGAAAAGAACCCAAATACACAAGAACATCAAAAAGTTTTTGAAGGCCGCGAGCCGCAGCGGGCGGACTGTGCTGCCGCGCAAAGACACGGACCCGTTCCCGTTGGTCACTGGTGCCGAAGGCAAGGGGAAACAATTTCCAAAATGTTTCCCTCTTACGAGCGTTCATGACATAATGGGCAGGCCGCAATCCGAAGAACTCAGCCCGTGCGGCCCCAAACGATCCGGCAAAAGGTCAATCCATCAGGATCCGCTGGAGGATCGGCAAAAAAGTATGGTGCTTGAGCGGCCCAGGCTCCTTTTTCGTCTGGAGGTCCACTTTCGGCTCCGGTTCGGGACGCGCTTCTTCACGCAAGGCCTGCGTCGAAATGACCCGCTTTCGGATCTCCGCAAGAGGTTTCCATTCACGCATTTCCCTCAAATTTCCATTTCGGGACGAATCTGAACTCCCCGGCACATTCCCTTCCCGATCCTTAAGCCTGTTCCGTCCGCTATCCCGCAAGTTTTTTTCATAGATCGGCGAGAGCGTCCGGATCTTTCTGATGTCTGTTCCCGGCACGTCCGGATCTTTCTCCTGCCAGCACTCAAACGGGAGGTGGGGAAAAAGCAATTTCAGCGCTTCCGGATCTTCCTGTGCCTGAAGTTCTTTTCCGAACTCCCATCGAGTCCGAAATTTCCGCAGCAAAACACCGTCCGGTCCCCAGGTTGGAAAAAGATCCGCCGTTCCTGCCTTCGAGTCGGCCGAGCCATTCATTCCGGCAGTATCTTCCTGTGCGCTCCCTCCCGTAGCCGATTCCTCTCCCACATTCCATCGACCACCTGAAAGATCCAGAGAATTCAGGTGCCCAAAAGAGACTTCCGGGAGGAATCCTGAAAAAATTTCAGACACAGTCTGCCGTGCCGCATCATTCCCATTCTCATCCACTGCTCCAGACACAGCCTCGATCTCCGTTTCGGCTTCCGCAGAGAATTCCACGACCAAAAGTCTGCGTTCATGAAGAGGCATCCCGCTCTCCGCAGTCTCCGCATGTTCGGCAATTTCTTCGTTGGCAGCAGGATCCGCAGAAGGACCAGGTTCCGAAGCCCACGCACGTTTTTCTTCATTTTCCGTCTCTTTTCGGATAGGGTGCGAAGGCGCACCTTCCCTCAGCTCCGGCATGATGATCAGCCGCTCGGAACGTGCAGAACTCCGCGAGATATCCCGCTGATGCTCACGGGCAGATTTACCGAAGTCCAGCAGTTCACGCGAAATATCCTGAAGCGGACGCCCGCGAAGATCGGTCTCGTGTGTCACCTGCGTGACGATCCGGCCGGGAATCGAAAAAGACGCCACGACCTCCGACGTCGAAATGTACGTCGGATACTCTGCCCTCACCGAATACTGGTAACCGTTGAGGACTTTTCCAAGCAGGGAAAACTGCATACTGCGCAGCGTCACCCACTGCCTGAGCGTCTCACACGGCCGGGCAGACTTCCCGCGCCAAGTGGTCCGTTCTTTTCGAAAAAGATACGGAGCCGTCGTTTCATTGATCCAGAAACAGGTTTCCCGACGAAGATCCTCTCCCACAGAAGATACTTTCACGACCCGGCAAAGGATCGACTGTCCCTCCACTTCGAGTGAAACCGGAGCCAGCTCCTCTGCCGTATGTTTTTCCGAAAGCGAAAGCCCCAAAAAATCAACACTGACCGTCTTCGGCTTCTGCTGGATATTCTTCCCGGAAAGCAAAAGATGCGATTCCGTCATGATGGAAAAAAGATCCGTGCGTTTCTCATGAAGAACAGAATTCATCTCAACGACTGTCTTGGAAGATCCCCGGATCCCGCGTCGACCTTCGATCAGCGTGCGGGAAAAAGTCCACGCACCAGGTTCAAAATTTCCCCACGGATGAAATTCTGCCGGGAGGTTGACCCCAAAAGACTCCAAAAGCCTGGAATGTGACTGGAATTCTGCCTCACTCTTTTCAGCAGGCACCTTTGGATCCGCCCTACCTGACGCCAGGCACTTTCCAGAAACCTCACGGCCAACATTTTCAGACGAAAAACGGAACCCGCCGTCCGGATCCAATGTTCCCGCAGACTGCGATTCCGAATCCGGCTCTTTTTTCTGAGACTCGATCTCCTGCGAAATATTTTCCGGAGAAACCGATGCCGACGACATCAGCTCGCTTTCAGCAAACGAAACGGTTCCGGCACATAAAGAAACGATCCCGGAAATAAACGACAGAATGGCAAAAAAAACCGGCAGATACTGCCAGCGGCAGTACCGGGAAATCGTTTCTTTGCCATACTCTTCCATATTTTGAACTCTTAAACAAAAATCGATCCTGCACCATCTCTCAATTTTGCGCATTCAACCCAAAGCGCAAATCTTCCCAAATCCATTTTACCATACATTTTTCAAAAAAGCAAGCCGCTGAATGAAAAATTTTGAAAAAAAGGGCAAAAGCACCTCCTCAGCGTCTTCACAAAAATCGCGCGGACATCCAGTCTGAAGACTGTTTTTGTGGAGGCTGCCTTTCTTTCCGTATGGACAGAGAGACATCCAGTTTTTCGGAAAAAATTTGAAGAAACTTTAGATTTTAAGAAATTCAGCAGGCCCGCAAGCCGTCTTCCGTCACGTATTGAGCCGGACATAAAAAAGGACGAGATCCCCATCCAGAAATTTCGTCCCCCCTTCGAAATGCAGATTCTTTTTGCTCCGTCTTCTTTTTGAAGACATCTGGAAATCGTCAGTTTTCCTCCGGATCCGCTTTCCCAGCAGCTTCAGTCTCCACCGGAGTTTGCGCATCATCGCAAAGCACTTCTTTTTTCTCCTCAGGCATCAGCATGAATGCCGTCATTCCCAGGATCGAAGCCGCGACAAGGTACGTATCTGCCAGATTAAAATTCGGCCAATGGTAGGATCCAATCATCACGAGGATCCAGTCACGAACGGCATAGACCGGTTCTCCCGGAAGATGCGGCGGATAAAATTCTCCCCAAACCAGATGATGCATTCCGAGCCGGTCGTAGAGATTCCCCAGAACACCGGCAGCGGCAAATCCGAGGATCAGCGTCCAAAACCGGCTTTTTGCCAATCCGCTCCAGAAGAGGATCCCGACGATGAACGCAAGCGCAATGAAAGAACTGACAGCAAAAACCGGCACAAATCCCTGCCCCATTCCAAAAAGTGCCCCCTCATTCAGACTGGTCTGGATCCCCAAAACATTCGGAATGAGCCAAAACGCCGGCTTCTCCCCGGGCATCCCAAGAAAATGAAAAGACCAGGTTTTTGCCGCCAGATCCAGCCAAAGTGCAGGAGCCGCAGCCAAAAAGAACAAAAGAGCACGCCAAATCAGGATGGAATTCTGTTTCATTGGGATTCAAAAAGTACTTGGGGATCCATTAAGTTAAGGAAAATCCGACATGCCGGCACACGGACAGACCGGAAACGCATCAGCGGCAGATCCGCAAAACCAGAATGGCTCCGTTTCTCCGAAATATATTCCAGACCATTCCCGGAGATCTCTCCAAATTTCGGAGCTTCGTTTCGCGGCATTCAGCCACCCACCGAAAATTTCGCAGACAAAATCCTTCCGCTCTATCTGCGGAACGTCAGAAATCCTCGGCTTTCTCAGCACATTTCACGCACATGGAAGCATACGGAATGACCTTCAGCCGCATTTTGGGAATTCGGCCGCCGCAGATCTCGCAGGTCCCATACGTTCCGTCCTCGATCCGCTGGAGTGCTTCATCAATACTCTGAAGCGTTTCCTGACCGGACTGGACCAGCTGGAGGGTAAAATCCCGGTCAAACGATTCCGAACTCGCATCCGCCGGATGATCCGGCATGGAAGAGAGTTCCGCACCGTTCGGATTCAGCGCGATCCCGGCCATATGGTTCACGTCGCCAACCAGTCTGGCCCTGAGAGCAAGAAGGATCTTCCGAAATAATTCGTAGTCAGTAGGACGCATCGTTTCGTTCACGCTCCTTTTCAATTCAGGAAGCAGTCAGAGATCCCCCAAATCTCTCATCCCCTGCACCTGAACCTTTTGAAATTTTGCCGCACAAAAAAACAAAACAATGGAAGCATAGCACGATCCCGACATTCTGTCAAGAGAAAAGTCCACTTTTCTGCGAAAATTTTCCAAAATTCAATCTTTCCCGCATTTTCGTTCCAGGAAGTTTGCTCTCCGATCCTCTGCTCCGTTTTCAGCCGCAAACGCATTCCAATGAATTCCATCCACATTCCAGAACCGGGACGCATTCCAAAGACGGATGCTTTTCCGAGACCGGGTACTTTCCCTGCGTGCTAGAATAAAACGGTCGGAAACCCGGTTCGGATGGGTTTCATTTCATGGAAAAACTAACCGAAAAGAGGTCGATATGAAAAAACAGGGAATCTCCATTTTCTCGCTGGCCTGTACCGCAGCCTGTCTGACACCGCTGACGTGGGCGGACGCTGCCGAAAATTCCGCAGAGAATTCATTGAACGGAACCGGAAAGCCTGCTTCCGAGGTTCACGAAGAAGAATCGCTCCTCCAGAAAACGAAGGAGGCCGTTCTGGATGCTGAGCAGAAACTGAAAGATGCTGCGATGAAGGCGAAAGACAAAATTGAAAAAACGTTCTCTCTTGAAGACTCCGCAGACGATGACGGCACGGAGAAGCCGAAAAACGGAAATTCCGCCGTCCGTCACCCGGAAAAAAATGAAACGTCCTCCTCTCAGGGAATGTCCGGTGCACAGACAAAAGAAGGCACAGAAAATGCGGAAGACTCCAATCTTCCGGATACCCCCAGACAGCCTGGCGTAGACGGATCTGAAAAAGACGAAATGTCTCCGGAAAAGCAGACGGGGAATTCCGAAAACGCCGACGACGAAACTGACGCCGATGATGAAGCGGACGCCGA
>CAZRGJ010000237.1:0-1733 GCA_964599445.1 uncultured Planctomycetaceae bacterium
TCTTTCCCGGACTCCTTGCGTAAATTTTGTTCTGCGGATAAAATAAAATGAAAGTTTAACTTCCCGCCGCGTTTCCGACATCGGAAGCGTTTTGTCCCCCCCTTGCCTGAATCAGGAACGAAACATGAAGAAAAAAATCTCTCCGCGTCCGCTCATCCGTGTCGGTCTGGCATTGGCTTTGGGGCTGAATTTCCTTTCCGTTTCCGTCCCCCAACTGCTTGGAAGCGGAATTTACGAAAACCAGAAGATCGTCCTTCAAAAGAACGGGATCGTCGTCGCGCCGACCGGAACCGTCGTGTTTGCCGACACGTTTGAGACAAACGCCGCCTGGGATCCGGAAAAGGTTAAGAACTACCAGGATCTGCTGAAAATTACCTTCGGCAGTGAATTTCAGGGACAGAAATGCCTCATGATCTCCGGAAGAGAGATCGATCGGAAGATCGACACAGCCTGGAGCGTTTCGTCACGTCCCGTCAAAGTGCCTGAGGATGCATCGGAATTCGTTCTTTCCTTCCAGATCTATGCCGAAATGCTCCTTAAGGGAAACGGAAACGCCGGCGAAATGTGGCTCTCGCTCATTCGGTGGCACGATGCAGACGGAAAAGAGTGCGGCCGGACGGTGATCCCGTTTGGAGCCTCACGCGGCAATTTTCAGGAGATCTCCATCCGCGATACGGTTCCCAAAGGCGCAGTTTCGGCAGTCATTCAGCTTGGTTTCGACTATCCGAACGTGGATGACGGAAAGCTCTGTGCCGTGCGGAACGTCATGTTTTCGATGTTGAAGGACGGCGGCACGAATGGGATCTTCACGCACGATGGCTCTTTCATTTCCGACATTTTCGAGGCGGGGCGCGTTGCGTGGAAGGCGGATCTTCCCGAAGGAACGGCTTTGAAATTCCAGATCTCGACCGCGAATGTGCCGGAAAATACAGGAGATCTGAACGCGGAGACAAAAAATGCCGAGCACGCCGGAATCACCTGGACTCCATACGTTGGACCTGACGGCACACCGGAGAGTTTCTGGACCAAGCCGTTCGCGGTAGATGCAAAGTATTTCCGCGTCAAGACATTTCTCATCCCGAACGGCAAAAAAACGCCGATTTTGAAGGAACTTTCCCTCACGCCTTCGGACTCCGCCAAACCGGAAATCATTCAGAATGCTGGAAACTGGACTCTGCGCGGCGACGCATTTGATCCGCGCGTAAAGATCGTCAGCGAGTCCCCGACGACAGACGCAAAAACCGAGCTGGTCATTGAAATTACGGATGATTCCCCCGTTTTCATGGAAGGCGTTCAGGTCTCGGTCGACGAGCAGGACGTGACTTCCGCCGTTCGCCGTGAAGGAAACCGTTTCATTCTTCCGCCGGAAACCGAGTGGGCGGAGGGGCTTCACCGTGTGGAAGTGAAGGCGGCGGACTTCTTCGGAAATGCCGTTCATGCGAAAAAGTGCTTCTTCATTGGCGAAACTCCCAAAACGCCAAAAGTCACCCTCCGCGACGACGGCATGACGCTCATCGACGGCGAGCTGTTCTTCCCCGTCGGAATTTACGGCGTCATGAAGCGTGAATTCAATGGTTTCGATCTGGAGCGGGCGTTTTCCGGACTTAAGGAAGCCGGATTCAATTTCGCGCACTCGTACAATGTGCCGCGAACGGACGAATTTCTTGAAATGGCGCAGAAATACGGTTTCCGGCTCTGGATCCCGGCACGCTCGATCGATGAGCGGTTCATCA
>CAZRGJ010000237.1:1743-4987 GCA_964599445.1 uncultured Planctomycetaceae bacterium
GGTATTTGGGAGACGATACTTCGGCAAACACGACGGTTTCGGAACTTTTCGACCGGGATGACGCAGTGAAGGCACTCGATCCGACGCGCATTTCGACGCAGGCTGACCCCGTCGGTTCCGCACAGGAGATCTCCAACTACCGCGACTACGTGCTTGGGACGGACAATTTCCTTCCCGAGATCTACCCCGTCCGCACGACACAGCCGGAAAGCGCGGAAAACTACGTCGCGATCACCATCCGCGACATGAAATGCTGCTGGGAAGATATTCACCGCTCCGGATCCCAAACGCCCCGCAGCGTCTGGCCGATCATCCAGTACTTCAAGGGATGGGGCTGGCAGCGTTTCCCGACGTTCGACGAACTGAACGCCATGAGCTTCGCGTCGATCATCCACGGCGCGAACGGCATCACGTGGTACACTTACGGAGGAACGGTCGAGCCGGAAAAGAAAAAGTTCAACTACGGCATCACGACTACCCCGGAGACCTGGCGGAATATTTCGACCGTCGCGACGCGCATCCGGAACCTTAGCCCTGTTCTTCTCGAACGCACTCCCGAACAGCCTGCGGCCCCAGAGATCCTCTCCGGTCCCCAAAAGGACCCGCTCGGAAACGATTCGGTCTCCTGCCTGCTCAAGATCCACGACGGCAGTGCGTGGCTTTTGTGCGTGAACTCCTCACCGGAACCGGTCCAGGCTCGATTCTCGCTCCCAGAGAATCTGAAAGACCGCGCAGAAGTCGTTTTTGAAGACCGAACGGTAATGCTTGACGGAAACTCGCTGACGGAAAACTTTGCCGGATTCGCTATTCATATTTACCGGATCAAGCTGCAGTAAGCGAAAACACGATGAGACGTTTTGAAAAGAATGGAAGCTGCTCTGCTTTACTCTCATTCAGGAACTCACATTCTACTGAAAAAGAAAGACCACGCTGCCCCAAAATCAATGTGGTCTTTTGTGGAAAATGGAAAAATTTTAGAAATTTTAGAAAAATTCCTGTTTCCCTCCTTGACAAAAAGAGCAGATTGGTACATATTATCATTTAAGAGGCCGATTTTGAAAATTTAATAAAAAGGAGAAAAACTATGAAATTCGTTATTGTTGGAGGAGTTGCGGCTGGTGCAAGTGCGGCAGCGCGTCTGCGTCGTTTGGATGAGTCCGCGGAAATCGTGCTTTTAGAAAAAGGAAAGTTTATATCGTACGCGAATTGTGGTTTACCGTACCATGTAGGAGGTGTGATCCCAGAGCGCGGGAGTTTGCTGGTCATGCCTCCGGCAAAATTCGCGTTGTGGTTTCGGGTAGATGTTCGTCCAGAAAATGAAGTTCTCCGAATCGATCGGGTGGAAAAAAACGTGACGGTGTGCAATGCGGACGGCGAATACACGGAAACGTACGATAAACTGCTTCTGGCGACAGGGTCCGTACCTTCCGGAATTGAGCAGGACATGAAAAATGCGGACTCCCGCGTTCTTCCACTCTGGACGCTCAGCGATATGGATCGGGTAATGGCGAAGCTGGCAGGAGCGAAAAGTGCGATCGTCGTCGGTGCAGGATTCATTGGGCTGGAAACGGCGGAGAATCTTCGGGAACGTGATCTGGACGTGACGGTCATCCAGCGCGGAAATCACGTTTTACCAACGCTGGACGAGGAAATGGCACACGCACTGGCTGACGAACTGCGAAATGCGGGGATCCAGATCCGATTTAACTGTACGGTGAAAAATTTCATCGAAACGGCAGAGTGTGTGGAAGTCGAGCTGGACTGCGGTGAAACACTCAGGACGGATCTGGTTATCGTTTCCACCGGTGTACGTCCTAATTCCCGCCTGGCACAGGAAGCTGGACTGGAATGTGGTCCGCGCGGGCACGTGACCGTGGATGCACAGCTTCGGACTTCCGATCCGGATATTTTCGCGGCAGGTGACGTCGTGGAAGTGCTTGAGCCGATTTTCGGCGGAAAAACAGCGATCCCGCTGGCTGGACCGGCGAATCGGCAGGGGCGTATTGCCGCAGACAACATGGCGGGCCGTGAGTCGGTCTATCGAGGCAGTTTCGGGACGAATGTGGTCAAAGTCGGACGGCTGACGGCAGCGTCGGTCGGTCTGACGGAAAAGAAACTCCGCGCCATGGGTAAAACGTTCCGGAAACTCTACCTCCATCCCGTTTCCAATGCCTCCTACTATCCCGGCGGTACGCGCATGACGCTTAAACTCCTTTTCGGAGACGAAGGTACGATCTACGGTGCTCAAATCGTTGGATCCAAGGGGGTCGATAAACGGATCGACTCCATCGCGCAGGCAATGCGGAACGGTCTGAAAGCTCCGGAACTGGGAGAACTTGAGCTGGCGTATGCGCCGCCCTATAGTTCGGCAAAAGATCCGGTCAATTTCGCGGGTTTCGTCGCTGAAAATATTCTGACGGGACTGAGCGATCCGGTTTACCCAGACACGATCCCGGAAGGCGCGTTCATTTTGGATGTCCGCGAACCGGCAGAAAATGAACGCGGTGCCATTCCCGGAGCCGTCAATATTCGGCTTGGCGAGTTGAGAGACCGTCTTGGCGAGCTGGATCGTTCACGCTTAATCGTGACCTGCTGCCAAGTGGGACTCCGCGGCTACCTGGCCGAACGGATCCTGAAGCAAAACGGATTCCGCACCATGAATCTTTCCGGAGGCTGGCTTACGTGGAAAATGTTCCATCCGGATCGCCGGGAAGAAATCGCATCTCCGTGTGCCGGAACGTGTCCGATTTCAGTTTCCGCTTTGGTTTCAGAAACAGCACATTCCCCGTCGGTTTCAAATTCTGCGGGAGCGGTTCACGTTCCCGGAATCGCAGAGACGCTGGACGTGCGGACGCTTCCCTGTCCGGGTCCCGTCGTAAAACTTAAGGCGAAAATGGACGCGCTGCCGCCAGGAACGGGAATTCACCTGCTGGCAGCGTCCGCCTTCGAGAACGACCTGCGGAATTGGGCCAAAAGTGGAAATCATGAATTGAGAAACCTTGTGCAGAAAGAGTCCTGGCTTGAAGCGGATGTGCTGAAACGGGAAAACACGAACATTTCAGTCCCTTCGTCGGAAACAGCTCTGCAGAAAAGAGAAATGTAACACTCTGTCGCGATGGTCCTCTTCAGCAATGATTTCGACAAAGCGATGGCTGCGCTCATTTTGGCGAACGGTCTGGCCCCTTCCGGGCAAAAGTCGGGATCTTTTTCACGTTCTGGGGATTGGCCGTCCTGCGGAAAAATC